>JBEANV010000384.1:0-18735 GCA_041165285.1 Pseudomonadota bacterium
CTGGCGATCGGCCTTGGTGAAGGCTTCGATGCTGTCCTTGCGCTGCTTGATCAGCTTGTCGACGATGGCGACCACGTCGGTGTCCGACAGCGTCACGCGCTCGTCGACTTCCTTCTGCTTGCACGCGGACAGCAGCAGGCGGATCGTGCCGAGACGGGCCGTGTCCTTGGCGCGCATGGCCGCCTTCATGTCTTCGGTGATCTGGTCCTTGAGCGTCATGGGTAATCCTGGGTAGTTCCGGAAACGACAAAACCCGCAACGGCGTCCCGCGCGGGTTCTGGACTTTCGTCGAACGCTGGTGGCATCTGCACAGCGCGCTGTGCAGAGTACACCGGGTTCAGTACAGCCGCTTGGGCAGCTGCATCGAGCGCACGCGCTTGTAGTGGCGCTTGACGGCAGCAGCCTTCTTGCGCTTGCGCTCGGCCGTGGGCTTCTCGTAGAACTCGCGAGCGCGCAGGTCAGGCAGCAAGCCCAACTTTTCGATGGTGCGCTTGAAGCGACGCAGTGCTACGTCGAACGGCTCGTTTTCCTTGACTCGGATGGTCGTCATGAACTGAAAGATCCTTCGGTTATGCCCTCGGTGGCCGACGCGGGGTTCCGGAAACCCTGGTGCCGCCGACTCGAACAGGCTTCTTTGCCAGCAAAGCCTTGGATTATAGGCGAGTTTGCTGGAGCTGGTGAATCTTCAATCAGGTTGTTGCCAATGCGTCCGCACAGGCGGCGGCGCTGGCCCAGGCCCACTGGAAGTTGTAGCCGCCAAGCCACCCGGTCACGTCGACCACCTCGCCGATGAAGTGCAGTCCTGGCACGCGCTTGCTCTCCAGCGACTGCGAGCTGAGTTCGCGGGTATCGACGCCACCGGCCATCACTTCGGCTTTTTTCCAGCCTTCGTCGCCCGTTGGTGCGACGTCCCAGGCGCGGGCACGCTGTGCGACGGCTTGCAAATCTTTGTCCTTGCAGTCGGGCATCGGGCGGTGTGCGTCGAGACTGGCGCCGTGCAGCCAGGCTTCGGCGAGCCGCGTGGGCAGCAGGGCAGCGAACTCGTTGCCGAGCTGTCGCCGCGACGACTGCTTGGCGGCCAGCAGCCGCGCGCCCAGGTCGATGCCCGGTGCAAGATCGATCTGCAGCGACTGCCCGGGGCGCCAGAAGCTGGAGATCTGCAGCACGGCCGGCCCGCTCAGGCCGCGGTGCGTGAACAGCAGGTCTTCGAGGAAGGTGGTGCGCGCCTTGCCGCTGCCAGTCGAGATGCCGACGGGCAGCGCCACGCCCGACAGCGCCGCAAACGGCGCCCACTGCGCTGGATCGAAGGTCAGCGGCACGAGTGCCGGACGCGGTTCGACGACCGCATGGCCGAACTGTTTCGCGACGCGCAGGCCGAAATCGGTCGCGCCGATCTTGGGCACCGGCAAGCCGCCCGTTGCGATCACCAGTCGGGGCGCCTGTACGGGGCCGGCATCGGTATCCAGTTCGAATCCGCCCGTTTCACTGCTGCGCTGCCGGACGGCCCTGACGGCACACGGCTGGCGCCGCACCACGCCACCCGCGTCGCATTCGTGCAGCAGCATGGTGATCAGCTCTTCGGCGCTGCGGTCGCAGAAGAGCTGGCCCTTGTGCTTCTCGTGGAAGGCGATGCCGTGGCGCTGGACCAGCTCGATGAAGTCACCCGGCGTGTAGCGCGCCAGCGCCGAGCGGCTGAAGCGCGGGTTGTCCGAGAGGAAGTTCGCGGGCGTGACGTCGCGGTTGGTGAAGTTGGCACGGCCGCCGCCGGAGATGCGGATCTTCTCGGCGATCTTCGGGCTGTGGTCGAGCAGCAGCACGCGCTGGCCGCGTTGTCCGGCACGACCTGCGCAAAAAAGGCCGGCGGCGCCGGCCCCGACGATGACGACGTCAAAGGTTTCCATGGGGCGGGATTATCGGTCCCGCCCGGTGTCACTCAGACCCGCTGCCACTCCAGATTGGCCCGCGCGAACATCGCCTTCAGTTCGCCCTTCTCCGCCAGTCCGTTCAGACCCGCCTGCAGCGCCTCGGCAAGGTCGGTGGCGTCCTTCTTGACGGCCATGCCGACCGCCCAGCCGTCCCGGGGCGCCCGTGGCATCGGGATCGGCGCGATCGCGAAACGCGGATCGCCGCGCAGCACCGACTCGATTTCCGAGCGCAGGCCGGCCGCCGCCGCCACCTCGCCGCGCTGCAGCATCTGTGCCGCCGCGACCCCGTCGGGGATCTTGGTGGTGAGCTGCTCGCGCAGGGCACCGGCGTCCGCGCCAATCATCAGCCAGCCCGCCAGCGAGAGACCCGGCACGGCCGAGCGCACCGTGCGCAGTGGCTCCAGCGTGTCCAGCGTCGGCAGTTTCGACAGGTCACGGGCGACCACGACCCGTTCGCGCCAGTAGGGGCCGAAGATGCTGACGCGCGGGTTGTCCTGCATCAGCGGACGCTCGACCGGCACATGCAGCAGCACATCCGCCGGGCCATAGCCGAGGTAGTGGCCCTTCCAGACCATGTTGCGCAGGTCATCGTTCATGTTGTCGTCGGCCGGGAACGGCAGCAGCGACACCTCGACGCCCAGCGCACCCGCCAGCGCCTTGGCCAGCTCGGTCTCGATGCCCTGGCCCTTGAAGTGGAAGGGCGGCATGTCGTTGTAGAGACCGACGCTCAGCCGGCCACGCTCGCGCACCTTGGTGAGGGCGGACTTGTCCTGCGCGCTGGCGCTGCCGACGCCCAGCAGGCCGCCGAGCGTGCCGAGCGCCAGTGCGGAGGTCTTGCCGAGGAAGGCGCGGCGATCGGCCGGCTTGTCGTGGGAAGGGTGCATGGGTGTCGGTCTCCGGGGGGGCTTGGGTTAGGGCAGCGGCTTTTCGCGGCGGGTTTCCAGGTAAGCCTTCATGGCCCACATGGCTTCCTGGTTGACCATGCCTTCGAACGGAGGCATGTAGACCGCGCCGTTGCGCACCTTGCCACGGCGCACGCTACTCAGAAAGTAGTCGTCCATTTCCTTGACGCAGGCATTGCGTTTTTTCTCGTCCTTGACACCCGAGCAGTCGTTGTCGAGCTTGCGCAGATCGGGTGCAATGCCACCAGAAATCGCTTCGAGTCCGTGGCAGCGCGCGCAGTTCTGGTTATAGGCGGACGAGCCGATGGCGATCGCCTTGTCGTTCTTGCGGTACGGGTTTTCAGCGCGCCAGTCGGCACCCAGTTGTGGCAGGCTGGTCGTGTCCACGGCCTGTGGTGTCACATCGCCGTGGGCCAGGGCCGGGCCACCGGCCACGGCGCAGAAGGCGGCCAGGATTGCTGCGCGGAAGAGGTTGCCTCGTGCCATTCGTTGTCTCCAGAAAGTGTCAGATCGGTCAGATCAAAAAGGGGCTGGCACCGTTTCTGCAATCGCTGTGCCAAGCACGGCCAAGGCCGCCGATGCCGCGCTGAAACAAGGGTCTGTCCGGAGGTGGTACGCCTCGGTTGCTTCTAAATTGCGCGACACCGGCCTGGCTGGCCCCTCGCTGTGACAGAGGAGCGGCCTGGGTGTTCGAATAGATGACAGTGGCAGACGGGTGACAATGGGTCGCGCGGCTGATTGGCAGAGATGACAGGAGACAAGAACATGGCAGGACCCTACACACCGGCTTCGGCGGGGTTGCGTTTGCGTGCAGCGCAAGGTGACGCACGCCGGCCGATCGCGTCGGCGCTGCCGCTGGACCACTCCCATGTCTCGAAGATCGACAACTCGCACGAGCGCTGTGCCGCGCTGGGCCTGTCGCGCATCGAGCGGCTCGACTTCTCGCCGCTGGGTCGCTCTGATCTGGTCGTGGCCCGCGAGCGCAACCAGCGCCTTTACGCCCACGCCGCGCCCGTCATGGAGATGCTGCACGAGCAGATCGTCAACAGCGACTCGATGGTGGTGCTGTGCGACGCCACCGGCACGATCATCCACTCGATCGGTGACCACGACTTCCTGAACCGCGCCTCCAAGGTCGCGCTGCAGCCGGGCGTGAACTGGTCCGAGCAGGCCAAGGGCACCAACGCCGTCGGCACCGCGCTGATCGAGGAATCGCCCACGCTCGTCCACGCCGACGAGCACTACATGCACGCCAACCACTTCCTGACGTGCTCCGCGGCGCCCATCCTCGATCCACGCGGCAACATCCTCGGCGTGCTCGATGTCTCGGGCGACCAGCGCACCTACCACCAGCACACGATGGGACTGGTGAAGATGAGCGCGCGGATGATCGAGAATCACTGGCTCACCGACGACTACCGCAACGTGATGCGGTTGCACTTCCACAGCCGCGTCGAGTTCATCGGCACGCTGATGGAGGGCATCCTGGCCGTCAGCCAGGACGGCAAGCTCGTCGGCGCCAACCGCGGCGCGCTGGAGCAACTGGGTCTGAGCGGCGCCGCGCTGCGCATGCATTCGCTGCCGACGTTGTTCGGCACCAGCGTGTCGGCGCTGGTCGACCGCTTCCGCTCGCCACTGGCACAGCCGCTGCCGGTCGAGCTGTCCAACGGCCGGCAGTTCCACGTCTATGCCCGCTTCAACTGGCCTGTGTGGCATGGCATGGAAAGCACTGCGCAGGTCAGCGATGTGCCGCCGGTGAGCGAGGCCCCGAGCGCCACCCCGGCGCCCGCCGCGCCTGCCCGGGAACTGACGTCCCGCGGCACATCCGGCGAGCGCGCCGGCCTGTCGAGTCTGGCCATGGGCGACGCGCAGGTCGGTACCCTGGTGGACAAGATCCGCCGGGTGATCAACCGCGACATCCCGATCCTCATCCTCGGCGAAACCGGCACCGGCAAGGAGCTGCTCGCCCGCGCCATCCACCAGGATTCCGAGCGTGCCCGCCAGCCTTTCGTGGCGGTGAACTGCGCCTCGATCCCCGAGACGCTGATCGAGGCCGAGCTGTTCGGCTACGAGGAGGGCGCGTTCACGGGGGCGCGGCGCAAGGGCGCTGTCGGCAAGATCGTGCAGGCCAATGGCGGCACGCTGTTCCTCGACGAGATCGGTGACATGCCGCTGACGCTGCAGGCGCACCTGCTGCGGGTGCTGCAGGAGCGGCAGGTTACGCCGCTCGGCAGTGCCAAGGCGGTGTCGGTGGACGTGATGCTGGTGTGCGCCACGCACCGCAACCTGCGCGAGATGATCGAGCAGAAATCCTTCCGCGAGGATCTGTATTACCGGCTCAACGGGCTGGCCGTGCGCCTGCCACCGCTGCGCGAGCGCAGCGACCTGATGGCGCTGATCGAGCGCATCCTGGAGCGCGAGAACCCGGATCGGCGCCTGCGCCTGAGCCCGGACGTGCTGCGCCTGTTCCAGGGCTACCACTGGCCGGGCAACGTGCGCCAGCTCTTCAATGTGCTGCGCACCGCCAGCGTCATGGCCGCGGGCGATTCCGCCATCACGCGCGACCATCTCTCGGACGATTTCATCGACGATGCCCGCCAGACCGCGGCGCAGCGACCGGCTGTGGCTGTGGTGGCGCCTGAGCCAGAGCCCGTGGTGCTGCGTGCCGCCCCGGTCGATCCCGCCGCGGCAGTGCCGTCTGCCGCGGCCTTTGCCGGCCACGACCAGGCCGGGCGTTCACTGGAGGACATCGAGCTGCAGTCCATCCAGCGCGCTGTCGATGCCGCGGGCGGCAACATCTCGGTTGCCGCCAAGCAGCTCGGCATCAGCCGCAACACGATCTACCGCAAGCTGCGCTGGAAGACGCCCCGCTGAGGCTACGGCGTCTTGGCGCCGTCGTTGCCCGGCGGCGGTGCTGTTGTCATCCAGCGCGCTTCGGCCTCGCGCCAGGCGTGCTGCCAGTTGAGCTGGTGGCGTGCGCTCCGGTTGATCGGGGTGGACACGCCTGGCAGCGCTGGCGCCGGATCGGACTCCGGCGTTCCCCGTGATTGCGCCGCGTCGACGGCGGTGTGCAGTGCCGCCAGGTACTGCAGATGCCCGACGGGCGCGTCGGTCGGTTGCACCGGGCCTTGCTCCGGGATCCAGCGCATGCCTCCTGTGCCGGTGCCCGTGCCGGACGCCGCGAGCTGCTGCCAGGCGCGCTCCAGGATCGCTGAATCGGCGTCGCGCAGGTCGGGCGCACCTTCGGCCCAGAGCAGGCCGTGGGCAGTTGTCAGGCGCGCGCGTGGCAGGCACCAGAGCGTGACCGTGGTGGTCCCGGCGCGCTGCAGGCGCCGCCAGCGCAGCGGCCCGAGCGTGCCGCTGTCGCCGTGCAGCCGATGCTGTGGCAGGGCGACGGCCCCCGTGCCAAGGTCGCGCGCCGACATGCCCAACCGCAGGCGCAGGCGCTCGATGCAGCGCGGGCAGCGTTCCTGCATCGCAGCGGCCACGTCTTCATGTGCCCAGCGCCGTGCCCCCAGCAGCCCGGCCTGACCCAGCACCAGCTCCGGCCGCGGCCAGGGTGCCACCACGTCGGTGACACGAAGGCCGGTGACGCGCCGCAGCTGGCAGTCCAGCGACCGCGCATAGGCAACGGATGGCCCGCTTCCGACCAGCCACAACCGTGTCCCGTCGCGTACCGCCAGCAGGTTGGAGATCGCGCCGCGGTTGGCGGGTGTCGTGTCACCGGTGGCCCCGGGAACCAGCCAGGCCCCCGAAGCGAGGCGCTGCACAGGGATGGCCGGCCCGCGGCAGGGGGCAGCGGCTTGCGCTGCGCTTGCCAGCAGCAGCAGGGCGGCCAGCGAAAACCGTGGTGTGGCGGCTGTCCAGTTCCGATGCATTCGGGTTGTCCCTGTGTCAGGTTTGAGGCGGAGCTGTTCCTTGTTGGAGCAGTTCCGGAAGCGAAGGCGGCCCGCCCGCCGTGGCGACGCCGTCGCGGCCCTGCGGAGGGTGCAGGGCCACGCCAAGAGCGAGACTATCGGGAGCGACCTTCGGCATGGCTCTTGCAAAAACCGGACGAAACGACTGTATGCAGTCGCGTGTTCAATGTGAGGACCATGAGGGGGGCTTCATGAAACTGGTTGTACTCAAGGGCGGGGATGAAGCGGTGCCGCTGACGCAGTGTGCCCGTGCCGTGCCGGCATCGACGCGCACGCCGGGCGCCGTCGCCCTGTCGGGGGACGGGATGCACTGGGTGCTGGTCAACGTCTCGCCATCGGTGGCGACGCAGTTGTCGACGGACGCCCGGCTGTTGCGGCACACCGGCCTGCCGGACGCAGCCGTGCGGGCTGTCGTGCTGACGGATGCGCAGGTGGACCATGTCACCGGCCTGCTGAGCCTGCGCGACGGGGCGCCGATCCATCTCTATGCCACGCCGGCCGTGTTCGAGGAGCTGACGCACGCGCTGCCCGTGCTGCCGCTGCTGGAGCACTACTGCGGCGTGCAGTGGCATGTCATTCCGGTGGCCGGCGAAGCGCGCGAGGCGGTGTTCCAGATCGAAGGCCAGCCAACGCTTGAATTCACCGCCATCGCCACCGACGGCCCGCTGCCGCGCCATGCGGCGCAACCGGCGTCGGCCGAGGTGGGTGAAACCATCGGGCTGGCTGTGCGCGATCTGGTGACCGGGCAGCGCTTCTTCTGCGCACGCAGCCTCGCCGCGGCAGGTTTCGGGGCAGTGGAATGGATGCAGCAAGCCGACTGCCTGCTGCTCGGCGATGACCGTGTCGATGCCTGGCCGGAGGGCGCCGAGCCGGGTCGTGCCGGCCCGGGAATGCTGGCGCAGCTCGACCGGGTCGGCGCGCGCCGCAAGGTGCTGAGGGCCATGCCCGAGCGGGATGCCGGCCGGGGCCAGCCGGCCGGCGATCTGGCACAGCACGGCGTCGAGCTGGCGGCGGATCGGATGGAGATCGACCTCTGAGCAATCTCTGAATGGAGCAATCCGGCGCGTGTCTCGGTGTAAGTCCGGGCGCGACGCCCGGTTCCTGCCCCTGTACAACGCAACCTGTCGTGCTTTCCTCTGCCTCTTTCTCCCTGCCATGCTGCGTCTCCAAGGTCTGATCAAACGCTACGGCGACCGTACCGCGCTGGACGGCCTGACCTTGACACTGCCGGCCGGTCAGTTCGTCGCGCTGCTCGGCCCGAACGGCGCCGGCAAGTCCACGCTGTTCCAGGTGCTCACGGGCCTGTTCGTTGCCGATGAAGGTGAGGTCGAGGTGGCGGGCCAGTCGCTGCGGCACTCGGCGGTGCGGGCGCTGCGCGACATCGGCGTTGTGTTCCAGCAGATGTCGCTGGACCTGGATCTGTCGGTCGAGCGCAACCTGCGTTTTCACGCCGATCTCCATGGCCTGCCACGTGCTGTCACCACCGCGCGGTTGGTCGAAGGCTGCCGCGCACTCGGGCTGGAGAAGGATCTGGCCCGCCCGGTGCGCGAGTTGTCCGGCGGCAACCGGCGCAAGGTGGAGCTGGTGCGGGCGCTGCTGCACCGGCCGAAGGTGGTGCTGATGGACGAGCCGACCGTGGGGCTGGACCCGAAATCGCGCCATGACCTCCTCGCGGCGATCCGGGCGGACGTGGCCGCACGCGGCACGACGGTGCTGTGGGCGACGCACCTCGTCGAGGAAGCCGAAGCCGCCGACCGCGTGGTCGTGCTGCACCGCGGCAAGCTGCTGGCCGATGGCACCCCCGCCGAGGTGACGGCTGCGCTCGGCGGTGACCGGCTCGAAGCCGCGTTCATCCGCGCCACCGAAGCGCCACCACCCCCCAACGTTTCGAGGAAGACTCCATGAAGACCGTTTCCCTGACCACGCTGTGGCTGGCCGGTGCGCTGCTGGCGCCGCTGGCGCAGGTGCAGGCCCAGACCGCTTACGTGTCGAGCGAGAAGGACCACACGCTGACCGTGATCGACCTGAAGACGCAGGCGGTCACCGGCACCGTGCCGACCTGCAAG
Organism: Pseudomonadota bacterium; assembly: GCA_041165285.1. Taxonomy (GTDB): domain Bacteria; phylum Pseudomonadota; class Gammaproteobacteria; order Burkholderiales; family Burkholderiaceae_C; genus Sphaerotilus. The sequence goes on from JBEANV010000384.1 coordinate 8,811, forward strand.
CGCCCGCGCCACCTGCAGGTCACGCCGGACGGCAAGAAGCTGCTGGTCGCGTGTGCCGAATCGAACGCCGCCGACGTGATCGACCTGGCCACGCGCAAGTCGGTCGGCCGGCTGGCGATCGGCGAAGACCCCGAGGCGTTCGACCTCTCGCCGGACGGCAAGACGCTCTACATCTCGCAGGAAGACGACGCGGCGCTTGGCTTTTTCGATATCGCCAGCGGCAAGTTCACCCGCACGGTCGAGGTCGGCAAGGAGCCGGAGGGCGTCAAGGCGTCGCCCGATGGCAAGCTGGTCTGGGTCACTTCCGAGGTGGCGAACATGGTCCACGTCATCGACACCGCGACCGGCAAGGTCATCAAGAACATCAAGGTCGGCAAACGCCCGCGCCGCCTCGCCCTCACGCCGGACGGCAGCCAGCTCTGGGTCACCAACGAGATGTCGGCCAGCGTCAGCATCATTTCCACGAAAGACTGGATGGTCACGGACACGGTGAAATTCGAGGTCAAGGGCGCCCGCTCGACCGACATCACGCCGGTGGGCATCACGATGACCCGCGACGGCAAGCAGGCGTTCGTGGCATTGGGTCGGGCCAACCACGTTGCCTTCGTCGATGTCGCCAGCCGCAAGACGACCGCGCTGGCGCTGGTCGGCAAGCGCGCCTGGAACGTGACGCTGAACAAGGCGGAAACGCAGTTGCTCGCGGTCAATGGGCTGTCGGACGACGTGACCCTGATCGACGTGGCGAGCGCCAAGCCGCTCAAGAGCCTGCCGGTGGGCCGCGTGCCATATGGCGCGGTGATCGTGGAATGAGGCGTGGCATGAAACGCCCGGTCCTCGTCGCGCTCGCTGTGTGGCTGGCTGGCGCTGCCTTCGGGGTGGCGCAGGCGGCCACGTTCAAGCTGACCTTGCTGGTGCCCGCCGACGATCCCCGCCTGGAGCGCAGCCGCACCGAACGTGCCTACCTCGGCCATCCGGGCGGCCCGGCGGCGGACGGCTTGCAGGTCGCGCTGAAGGAAGCGAAGTTCGAGCTGGAAGCGGCTGGCGCGGCGTTGACGCTGGAGACGGTGCCGGTGGCGAACGCGGCGGCGGCGAAGGACGCAGCGCTGAAGGCGGAGAAGGGCGGGGCGGCGGTGTTGCTGTCCGACTTGCCCGGCGACTGGACGCTGGCGGCGACGGACGCCGTCAAGCTGCCGGTGCTGAACCTCGGCGACGCCAGCGACCGCCTGCGGGAGCAGGACTGCCGCCCGCGCCTGCTGCACCTGCTGCCCAGCGAACGCATGCGCACCGACGCGCTGGCGCAGACGCTGGCGGCGGCGCGGTGGGCACAAGTGCTGTTGCTCACCGGTTCGTCGCCCGCCGACGCCCAGCGCAGCGCCACCGCGCAGGCGTCGATCAAGCGTTACGGCCTGAAGCTCGTCGCGGCCAAGCCCTTCAAGCTCTCGGCGGACCCCCGCGAACGCGATCTGGCGAACCTGAAGCTGCTGACCGGCACGGTGGGCAATGCGGCTTACGACGTGGTGTGGGTGGTGGACAGCGACGGCGAGTTCGCCCGCACGCTGCCGTACCGGACCAGCCTGCCGCGCCCGGTGGTCGGCGATGCGGGATTGACGGCGCTCGCGTGGTCGGCGCAGTTCGATCGGTTCGGCGCCCCCCAGGTCTCGCGCCGCTTCACCAAGGCCACCGGCCGCCCGATGACCGCGCACGACTGGGTGGCCTGGATGGTGGGCAAGGCCATCGTCACCGCGGCCACCGAAGTGCCCAAAGGCCCGGCCGCCGCGTTCGCCAAGGCGCTGACCGAACTCGACTTCGACGGATCCAAGGGCACGCCGATGAGCTTCCGGGCCTGGGACGGCCAGTTGCGCCAGCCGATGCTGTTGACGGACGGGCAGGGCGTCGTCGCGATGGCACCCGTTGACGGCGTGCTGCACCCGAAGAACAACCTCGACACCCTGGGCAGCGATGCCCCCGAGAAACTCTGCAAGGCGGCCCGCCCATGAACCTCGGCCATGCCCTGCAAGCGATGCGCGCCATCGTCTGGCGCGAGATCGCCAAGTTCTCTCGCCAGACCGGGCGGCTGGTGTCGGCGCTGGTGCGGCCGTTGCTGTGGCTGGCGGTGTTTGCGGCGGGGTTTCGCAACGTGTTCGGGCTGGCGATCGCCGAGCCGTATGACACCTACATCCCGTATGACGTGTACATCGCACCCGGCCTGATCGGCATGGTGCTGCTGTTCAACGGGATGCAGTCCAGCCTGGCGATGGTCTACGACCGCGAGATGGGCCTGATGCGGCTGCTGCTGACGGCCCCGCTGCCGCGCCCCTGGATCTTGTTCTCGAAGCTGACGGCCACGGCGGTGCTGTCGCTGGCGCAGGCGCTGGCCTTCGTCGTGATTGCCTGGGCGATCGGCACCGAGTTGCCGCTGATCGGGCCGCAGACGCCGCACCTGCTGCTCGCGGCGGTGTGCGCTTCGCTGATGCTGGGGGCGCTGGGGCTGCTGCTGAGCGTCCACATCAAGCAGCTCGAAAACTTCGCCGGCACGATGAACTTCGTGATCTTCCCGATGTACTTCATGTCCACGGCGCTGTACCCGCTGTGGAAGCTGGAGGAGTCCGGCGCCGGCTGGGTCTACCAGATCGCCCGCTTCAACCCGTTCACGCACGCGGTCGAGTGGATGCGTTTCGCGATGTACGGCAAGGACGCGGGGATGTCGCCGTGGATCGTGCTCGGGACGCTGGCGCTGTGTTTCGCGCTGGCGAGCTGGGGCTATGACCCGCAGCGCGGCTTCGGTGCGTTGACCAAACGCGGCGGCGGTGGCCCGCCGACGGCTGGAGGTTGAGGACATGAAAATCTGGCAACGCCTGCGGGAGCGCGGCCGCATCGAGGCCGGCCTGCCGACTGAATTTGGTGCAGGTGTGGCCGGTCGGGCCGACGTCGCTGCACTGGCGCAGCGGCTGTTCTGGGGCTGGGCGCTGCTGGCCGGGGTGGCGCTGTTCACCGCGTGGTGGATGCAGCGCCACGGCTGGTGGCGGGCGCTGGTCGATGGCGATCCGAGTGGCATCAGCGTGGTGATCGCGCTGCTGGCGGCGGTCGTGACGGTGTGGTGCGGCGTGCGGGCGTGGCGCTTGCAGCGAGAAGCGCAGCCGGGGCAGGCCGCGTGGCGCGCTGTCTACCTCGATGACCTGTCGCGCCAGCAAGGCGAGGCCAGCGCGCTCCTCGCCGAGCGCACCCACGGCCCGCACGAAACCGCGTGGTGGTTCACGGCGGCCACGATCAAGCTCGGACTGCTCGGCACGGTGGTCGGCTTCATCCTGATGTCGTCGCAGCTCGGCAAGTCGCAGAGCTTCGAGCTGGCCGAGGTGCAGCAGTTGCTCCAGCAGATGACCGGCGGCATGGCGATCGCGCTCTACACCACGCTGGTCGGGCTGATCGCGAACCTGTGGCTGGGCTTGCAACTGCTGCTGCTGGACCGGCTGGCGGATCGGCTGGCGGCGGACATCCTGGCCGATGGCGCGGTGTCCGCGGCGGCGGTCGAGGCACGCTGATGGCCGTCCTGCGCAAGCGCCGCACCGACGAGATCGACCCGTTCAGCGACCTGCTGTTCAACACGCTGCTGATCTTCGTCATGCTGTTCGCCATCGCCATCGTTGCGATGAACCCGAAGGCCAAGACCGGCGTGATCGACGCCAAGGCCGAGTTCATCATCACCGTGACCTGGCCGGACATGAACCCGAACGACATCGACACCTGGGTGCAAGACCCCGGCCGCAACCTCGTCTGGTTCCGCCAGCGCGAGGGCGGGATGATGCACCTCGACCGTGACGACCGGGGGCTGGCGAACGACACGCTGGTGGTGAATGGCCAGCAGATCGTCAACCCGCTGAACCAGGAAGTCGTGACGGTGCGGGGTTTTTCGCCCGGCGAATACACCGTCAACGTTTTCTATTACGAGAGCAAGAACGGCGAGCCGGTGCCGGTGAACGTTTCGGTGGTGAAGGTCAATCCGCGGGCCGAGGTGGTGTTCTACGGCACGGTGAATCTCGCGCGCAAGGGTGACGAGGTGACGGCGGTGCGCTTCACGGTGAACCGTGAGGGCAAGGTCGAAGCGGTCAACACCCTGGCCAAGACACTGGTGGAAAGGATCTGACGTGACGAGGGACTTGCTGTGACATCGACTGATGTGGTGCTGTGGGCGTTTGTCGCCGTGCTGTTCGTGCTGGGGCTGGCGCTGGTGGCGTCGCGCTGGCCGGTGTGGGCCAAGGCGGGGCTGGTGGCGCTGGTGACCGGTTTGTATTTCTGGAGCGACACCGCGCTGGAGGACGTGTGGGGCTGGCCGAGCCGCCATGCGCTGCCGGAGAAGTTCGTGCTGCTGGCCGCCGTGATCGAGGAGCCGGGCAAGGGCAAGGAGGGTGCGCTCTACGTCTGGGTCAACGCGATCGAGAACGGCAAGCCCGCACCGCAGCCCCGCGCCTACAAGCTGCCGTATGCGAAGGATCTGCACGCGCTGCTCAGCGAAGGCATGAAGAAGGTGCGCCAGGGGGTCAGCCAGATGGGGTCGGCCGAGCCGAAGCGTGGCCCGAAAGGCTTGAGCTGGCTGCGGCCCGGTGCGGACGAGCAGAACGTCAAGATCCGCGACCTGCCTGCGCCGCAGTTGCCGGAAAAGTGATGCGTGCCGTCCTTGCCCTCCTCGGTCTGTCGGCGCTGCTGGGCGGGTGCAGCGAGCCGCCCGGTGCGTCGCTGTTCCCGCTCGACCAGGGCCGCACCTGGACGTACCGCCTCACCAGCGAGTTGGACAACGACACCAGCGAGCGCGAGGCCATCGTGCTCAGCAACGAAGGCCGCGACAGCGCGCTCGATTCGGGCAGCGCGTACCGGCGGCGCAGCGACTCGGGCATCGACTACTGGTTGCGCGCCGACGACACGGGCGTGTACCGCGTGGCGAGCAAGATGGACGTGGAGGATCTGCCGAACCTCGACCCGAAGCCGCGCTACGTGCTCAAGGCACCGATCGCCGTTGGTACAAGCTGGTCGGCTTCGACCACGACGTACCTGCTGCGCCGCCGCGCCGACTTTCCGCCCGAGATCCGCCACAGTCACCCGTCGGTGCCAATGGTTTACACGATCGTGGCGCTGGACCAGAAAGTCGAGACGCCCGCAGGCGCATTCGACCGCTGCGTCAAGGTGGAGGGTGTCGCCAAGCTGAAGCTGTTTTCTGACGCCGTCAAAGGCTGGCAGGAAATGCCGCTGACGACGCTGGAGTGGTATTGCCCCGGAGTCGGGCTGGTGCGCGTGGAGCGCAGCGAGCCGGCCAATTCGACCTTTCTGGTGGGTGGAACGATGAGGATGGAGCTGATGTCATGGGAATGAATTCATGGACTGGATGAACCGCCGCCACGCCCTCGGGACGCTGGCGGCTGGCATGTTGGGGACGCTGGCCGTGCCGGTGATGGCGCAGGCGGCCGAGCGGTTTCCGGCGCGGCCGGTCACGCTGTGGGTGCCGTGGCCGGCAGGGGGTGCGACCGATTTGACGATGCGGCTGCTGGCCGAACTGGCGGGGCGGCAACTGGGGCAGCGGGTGCTGGTCGATAACCGCGCCGGGGCGGGGGGCACGCTGGCGATGCCGGTCCTGCAGCAGGCCACGCCGGACGGCTACACGATTGCGCAGTTGCCCCAGCCCGTGCTGCGGGCGCCGCATCTGCAGCGGGTGCTCTGGGATCCGATCCGCGACACGACGCCGATCCTGCAGGTTTCGGGTGTGACCTTCGGGGTGGTGGTGCCCGGTGGCAGTGCGCTGAAGTCGCTGGACGACGTGTTCGCCTGGGCGAAGGCGCATCCCGGCGAGCTGACGGTCGCCACCAACGGGGTGGGTACGACGCCGCATGTGGTGTTCGACGAGCTGTGCGCCAAGCGCGGGCTGGCGTATGTGCATGTGCCGTACAAGGGCACGTCCGAGCAGATGCTGGCGGTGTCGTCGGGGCAGGTGATGGTGGGCATCAACTCCAACGGGTTCGCGCCGTTTGTCGATTCGGGGCGGCTGCGGCTGCTGGTGACGTTTGGCGAGCAGCGCACGAAACGCTGGCCAACGGTGCCGACGCTCAAGGAACTCGGGCATGGCATCGTGGCCACGTCGCCTTACGGGCTGGTCGGGCCGCGGGGGATGCCGGCGGCGGTGGTGGCGGTGCTGCACGATGCGTTCAAGGTGGCGATGAACGATCCGGCGCATGTGGCGGAGCTGGCGAAATACGACCAGGAGCTGGCGTATCTCGATGCGGAGGACTATGGGCGCAGTCTCAAGGAGGGGTTTGCGGGTGAGAAGAGGGTGGTGGAGAGGTTGGGGTTGAACAAAGGCGGCTGAGATGCAGACAAGGGCCTGTTCAGGATGCAAAAGCGCGGTTCAGCGAGTTACTGGATGCATGTCTGGTGGACGGGCTGCAGACGGTGACCAGGCGAGGTGCTGAGGTGGCGATGCGGGTGGCGACTTCGGCTTGGGTCAGCCCGAGGTGCTCGCGCCAAGCGGCCATAGCCGTGATGGCGCGCTCGAAGGACAGGCTCGGTGGCAGTGGTGCGGTGCCACCTCACCGCGGCTTCGCCAGCTCCATCACCCAGTAGTTTGACCGGTTGGCCGTGTTGTAGACACAAGCCACGGCGAACTCCTCCATCACCGGGTTCATCAGGTTCGCGCAGTGGCCGTCACTGCCCATCCAAGCCTCGACGACGCGCGCCACGGTGGGTTGCCCCGCGGCGATGTTTTCGCCGACGCTGGCCCAGGCGTAGCCGGTCGCGTTGATCCGGGCGCTGGCGCTGCTGCCGTTGCTGCCGGTGTGCGAAAAGAAGTTGTTCGTCACCATGTCGCGGGCATGGTTGGCCGCAGCGCCGAACAGGGTGCCGTTCCAGCGCAAGCTGCCTGCCGCAGCAAAAACGCCACGGCTGCCGCAAGACTGCGCGCCGGCACGCCGGCGGTTGACCTCGGCGACCACTGCGGCCTGGAAGGCGGTGATGCTGCAGGTGGTGGCCGCCGCCAGGGCGACGCCGGCCGAGGTGCCAGTGGACAGTGCGGCGCTGGTGGTGGCTTGAACGGGTTCTTCATCACCGCCGACATTGCAGGCGCTCAACAGGCTCAAGAGCAGTGTGGTGCCGATCCAGCAGGCGAAGTTACAAGTGCGGAAGGTGGGGATGCTGTTGTTGTGGGTCATGTCAGGTGGCCTCTTTGCTTGAATTCATTCTGGGAGGTGCTCCCACCTGGTGTCGATCGGTACGCCATGGATCCGGGGGGATCGTGGCTTCTACACGCTTCAAAGCGCGTCATCTTCACGCGGACCTGTGCCTTCAGCCCGTGTTCGCGGGGGTTTCGTCGATGGCGTTCACAGCCGGCCTCCTACAGACTTCCGACCCTGAAATGAAATAAGTCGCAAGCAGTTGTCTGCATCGCGTTCGGTTCTGCTACAGGGGTCAGTGCATGTCCGTTTTTTCGCCATCAGCCCAGGCGTGCTTCACGGTCCCCGTTCGGTGGGTCGGTGCCCATGCCTGGTTGATTTCCTCCACGACCGAGCGTGTCGAAACCCGTGCCCGCCACGGCCGCGCACGCTGGAGCCTGTGTGCCGGACTGCGCCGCCGCGGCGCCGGGCCTGACGCGCGCCTGAAGTGATCCTTCTGGCATAACTTCCGCGCAAGCGTGGCCGGCTAGGATGCCGGCGATGCAGTTTTCAAATCGGAACTTTCAAGGACCATCGCTGCCGATGGTCGATCTGGGCAAGGCCGTCGCGTCCCAACTCATCGTCTGGCACCACCTGGCCTTGTACGGACCGATGTCCGATGTCGTGGGCAATCTGGCGAGTGACCTGATGGTGTGGATGGTCAGCCATGCACGGCTGGCCGTGCAGGTTTTCCTGGTGATGGGCGGTTTCCTGGCGGCTCGGGGCCTGCTGCCCACACCGGATGCACCGAGCGGCGCCTTTCCCGGCGCCTTGCCCGGCACGCTGCTGCGCCGGATGCAGCGCCTCATGCCGCCGTACTTCGTGGCCTTGTTCGCGGCGGTGTGGTGTGCCTTGTGCGCACGCACGCTGATCGACTACCCCTCCATTCCGGACGTCCCGACCCTTTGGCAGTTCCTCGCCAATGCGCTGATGCTGCAGGACGTGCTGGAGGAGAACGCGCTGTCGGCCGGTGTCTGGTATGTCGCGATCGATGCGCAGCTCTTCGCCGTGCTGGCGCTGCTGTGTGCAGTGCGCAGCTGGTGGGGCGGGGATGCGGCCGAGCGTGGACGCATGACCGCGCTGACCATGGTGCTGCTGACCAGCGTGTCGCTGCTCTGGTTCAACCGCGACCGGCAGCTTGATGCCTGGGCGCCCTACTTCCTCGGCTCTTACGGCCTGGGCGTGCTGGCGCAGTGGGCACGCGCGGCCCGGCAGCGGGCGCTGTGGACGGCTGCCATTGTGGTGCTGACCGCGCTGGCGCTGCTGGTGGAGTGGCGCAGCCGGCTGGCGCTGGCGGGTTGCGTGGCGCTGGTGCTGGCGCTGGATGTCGGACGCGGCTGGCGCTGGCTGAATGCCGGTCCGGTGCGCACGCTGGTCGCTTTCCTGTCACGGATTTCCTACACCGTGTTCTTGCTGCATTACCCGGTCATTCTGGTGGTGGGTGCCGCGTTCTACCGCCTGTGGCCCACCTCGCCGGGCATGAACCTGCTCGGTCTCGGTGTCGCCTGGGGGGTGAGCCTGCTGGCCGGCTGGTGGCTGCAGGTGGCGCTGGCGCCGATGCCGAAGGCCGCGCCGGTACGGCGCTCGCCTCAGGTGTCGTCGGCCTGGCAGGGTTCGGTCCCGAACGGGTTGTCCAGATAAGCGTTGCGGCAGGGCGCCCGCACCGCCGACCACAGCAGCGCCACCAGATCGGTCGAGACGGCCTCGATGTCGGTCGGTTTGTCCTGCGCAACCACCTCCCAGAGGATGTGCTCCATCGGCCCGAGCACCACCGAGCGCAGCAGCCGCAGCGACACATCCCGGCGGATTTCCCCGCTGGCCTGACCGCGGGCCAGCAGGTCCATCAGCGGCGCGGTGTAGCGGCGTTGCAGCGGTAAAAAGCTCTCGCCGAGTGCCTGGCCCTTCGAGCGGCCTTCGGACAGCACCAGCGCGCACAAGCCCGTGCCTTGCACCAGGAACAGCCGCAGGTGCGTTTGCACGAGGTAGTGCAACTGCGCCCGGATCGGTTGCTCTCGCGGCAGGCCATCCCGCATGGTCGCGATGATTTCGTCGTACCAGTCACTGATCACGGCCACGCACAGTGCCCGCTTGCCGTGGAAGTAGGTGAATACGGTGGCTTCGCTCACGCTCAGGCGTTGCGCGATCTCGGTCGTTGTTGCGCGCTCGTAGCCCTTTTCGGCAAAGACCTCGCGGCCCACGCGCAGCAGGTCGCGGATGCGCTGCTCGGACTTGGCGCTGGCGGGGGCGCGGCGGCGGGTGGGCTGGACGGTCGACGGAGTTTCTGCGGACATCTTGTCATCTTAGTGTGGGCGGGTGGATAATAATTGAGTGATACTCAATAACGAGGAGACACCCATGACCGCGATGCATCCGTTCGACGGACTCAGCCATGTCCACGGCCCCACCGACCACCCCTTGTCGCGCCAGACCGTCGCACAGGCGCTCGCGCAGACCGTGGCCCGCTTCGGCGATCGTGAGGCGGTGGTGTTCCGCGAGGAGGGCGTGCGCTGGACGTGGCGGCAGTTCTCGGCGGAAGTCGATCGGCTGGCGGCGGGGCTGCACGCGCTGGGCCTGCGGCGCGGCGAGCGGCTGGGCATCTGGTCGCCGAACCGGGTCGAGTGGCTGGTCACGCAGTTCGCCACGGCGCGGCTGGGCGTGGTGCTCGTCAACATCAATCCGGCGTATCGGCTGGCGGAGCTGGAATACGCGCTGCAACTCTCCGGCTGCCGGGCGGTGAT
>JBEANV010000385.1:0-2884 GCA_041165285.1 Pseudomonadota bacterium
CGATCCTGGAGACGCTGCGGCTGGGCGACTGGGTGCAGCCTGATCCAACCGGCCACTGGTGGCTCACGCCATCCGGCCGGGACCGCTCGCTGCACCTGCTGGCCGCCGCCAAGGCACACGAAGGACAGTTGCTCGCCCGCTTCGGGTACGACGAGGGCGCATTGCTCAAGCTGCAGTTGCAGAAATTCATTGCCGCCACCAATCCGGGCTTGCCCGATCTCTGGCACGAAGGCTGACATGACCGACAACACGACCCTGATCACTCCAGTGACCCCGGAAACCATCGACCGGTTCATGCAGGGCCAGGTGCGCTGCTGGAACGGCCATGACAAGGCCGGCCTGATGGCGCTGTACCGCGACATGGCGCCGGACGGATTGACCATCGAGTACGCCGGCCGCACCGACCAGGCCGATGGCTGGCTGGTGATCGAGGAGATGTACGACAAGCACAACGCCCAGTTCCGGCTGGAGGTGGTGACCACGATCCTGTGCGACCAGGAAGCGGCAGTCCACCACCGCAACTGCATCGTCGGCACGGATCTCGTGATCGAGAGCATCGAGACCTACCGCTTCACGCCCGGTCGCCTGCAGGTGCGCTACCACCTGAAACCGCCGCAAAGCACGGCGCTGGATCTGGCGCAGTTCCGTGGATTCGCGTCCACTTCCACCCCGCAGAGCCCGTCATGAGCAGCCCTTCCCTTCCCGGCCCCCACCTCGGCCGATTCGCGAACCAGGTCGCCATCGTCACCGGCGGCGCTTCCGGCATCGGCGAGGCCACCTGCCGCCGTCTGGTCGCCGAAGGTGCCACCGTGGTCATCGCCGACCTGAACGCCGAGCGGGCCGAGGCGCTGGCGGCAGAACTGGGTGTGCAGGCGAGCGCCAAGGGATTCGACGCCGCCGATGTCCACAGCATCGAGGATCTGGTTCTCGGGACGGTCGCCCGCTTCGGCCGGCTCGACGTGCTGCACAACAACGCCGCGCTCAGCTCCCCCGCCCTCCATGCCCGGGACCGCAACGCCATCGACATCGAGTTCGAGGTCTGGGACCAGGTGATGGCGGTCAACCTGCGCGGCTACCTGGCGGGGTGCAAGTTCGCGCTGCCGACCATGATCGCGCAGGGCGGCGGCGCGATCGTCAACACCGCCTCGACCGGCGGCTTCGCGGGCGACATCACGCGCATGGCCTACAGCGTCTCCAAGGCCGCGATCATCGGCCTGACCCGGCAGATCGCCACGCACCACGGCGCGCAGGGGGTGCGCTGCAACGCCGTGGCGCCCGGACTGGTGCTGACGCCGGGCACCCGCGGCGCGGCGGCCAGCGTGATCGAGGTGATGCAGCGCCACCTGCTGGTGCCAGAGGTGGGTGAACCCGATGACATCGCCGCGCTGGTGTGTTTCCTCGCCTCGGCCGAGGCGCGCTACATCAACGGCCAGACCTACATCGCCGACGGCGGGATGCTGGCGCACAACCCGACGATGGCCGATCTGGTCTCGATGATGGCAGCACGCAAGCCGTGATCCAGACGTGGTCGGCGGCCCGCTCAGCCGCCGCGCTGCAGCGCCCGCTGGCGCGCCGGCCGATCGGCACGCGCCAGGTAGTCGTCGAGCACGGCGCTCGGACCGAGCAGCGGACGCACGCGGCGAATCAGGTCCATGTAGAGGATGTCCACGGCGGTGAAGCGCGTGCCAAGGCAATAGGGCTGCACGGCCAAGGTGTGCAGCAGGTGCGTCCACATCACGGTGTTCAGCCGGTCAAAGGGGGCGCAGTGTTCGAGCAGCCGGGCCGCCTGCATGTTCACCAGCGGCTCGGTCATGCCGACCTGGTAGAACAGCCATGACACATAGGCGCCACGCAGCGGATGGCCCACCGGCACGCCCACCTCGGACTGCGGAAACAGATCGGTCAGGTAGAGCGCGACGGCCCCGGTTTCCGTCACCAACTGGCCGTCGTGCAGCAGCGCCGGGGCGTAGCCGTGCGGGTGCGGGTTCTGCGGGTCCACCGTCCCATCCGGTCTTGGGAAATGCGTGAGAACGAGGGTGTAGTCGGCCTCCAGTTCTTCGAGCAGCCAGACGATGCGCGAGGACAACTCGCCGGGGGCGTGGTAAAGCGTCAGCATGGAGACTCCAGCAAAAATGAGCAAAAACGGCATCCAGCGCATGGACCATTTCACCGTCGTCACCGACCGGCTGGACGCCACGCGCGTGTTCTACGAGCAACTCGGGCTGACGGTCGGTGCGCGGCCCGACTTCGGCGTGGCCGGCCTCTGGCTCTACGCGGGCGGTCATCCGGTGCTGCACGTCGTCGAGGTGCCGGCACTGCCCGCCGCGCGTCGTGGCGTGCTCGACCACATGGCGTTCCACGGCGGTGACATCGTCGCCACGCTCACGGTGCTCAAGCAGCATGGCATCCCCTACCGCCTGTTGCGACTGCCGCGACCTTGGAGCACTTGGCAGGTCTTCTTCGAAGATCCGAACGGGGCCGAAGTCGAAATCGACTTTGACGCCGCCCAGCAGGTGCCGCCGGCGCTGAAGCACGGTGGGACCGCCGCCTAGACCAGCCCGTCATAAGACCCGCCGTCGATCTGCAGGTTCTGCCCGGAGATGAACGAAGCCTGCACCGAACACAGGTAGGCACAGGCGTCACCCAGCTCCCCCGGCAAGCCCAGGCGGCCGGCACGCACCATCTTCGCCTGCAGCGCCCGTGCCTGCTCCAGCGTGACCCCGCGCTGTTCCATGATCCGCCGGGCCATCTGCTGCTGCCGGCCGGTGTCGATGTGCTGCGGCAGCAGGTTGTTGATGGTCACGTTGTCGGCCACCGTTTCCCGCTGCAGCCCCTTGCAGAAGGCGGTGAGTCCCGTCCGCGCCGTCGTGGACAGGCTCATGGC
>JBEANV010000386.1:0-7017 GCA_041165285.1 Pseudomonadota bacterium
TCCCGCCGCATTGGCTATGCACCTTGAACAAGAGGATAGCCTGCCGAACTGGCCGCACGACTTCGCACCCTTGACGCGGACGCCTGGCACTCACACGCAATCAATCGGTGCAGATACGCCAGGAGGTGCTTGACAAGCATCTTCCAACACACGGCCTGGAACTCTACCCGTTCACAGGGCGGTCCCATTGACTGCTTTGCGGCCTCGGGTATGGGAAGTCGGAGGACAGTTGCGGGTCGTTTCCTCCCACTCAGACCCATCGACAACCCACTCCAAATCCGGCTACAGCCCCAACAGGCGAAGCGGCTTCACGCCCATCATTCAAAGCCCCAGAACGATCCCGCCCCGAGTCGCTCCTACGATGGCCAGACTCCTTCGCAAGAACCCGAGCCCGCCATGTCCGACCACCCCCACCCCAAGTCCCTCGCCTCGCGCCGCCAGATCCTGCTCGGCGGCTCGGCGCTGGCCGTCGCTTCGGGGCTGGCAAGCTGGTGGCGCCACTCAGGCGCAGCGGAAGTCCATCGCGAAGCACCGGACGACCGCCCCTTGATGACCGGCCGCGCCCCGGCCATCTTCATCGGCCACGGCAGCCCGATGAACGCCATCCAGGACAACGACTTCACCCGCACGCTGCGCCAGTGGGGCCGCGAGCTGGGCTTGCCGAAGGCGATCCTCGTGGTCTCTGCGCACTGGCTGACGCAGGACGAGGTGAAGGTGTCGCTCGCGCCGAAACCACAGACGATCCACGACTTCGGCGGCTTCCCGGCGCAACTCAACACCATGGCCTATCCCGCCCCCGGCGCGCCCGAGGTGGCCCGACGGGCCGCCACGCGGCTCGGCCCACAGCGCATCGGTCTGGCCGACGAACGCGGACTGGACCACGGCGCCTGGACCGTGCTGCACCACCTCTACCCGGCGGCCAATGTGCCGGTCTTCCAGTGGTCGATCGACATCGCCCGCAGCGGTGCCTGGCACCTCGCCGCGGGCCGGGCGCTGGCGGCGCTGCGCGACGAGGGCGTGCTGATCCTGGGCAGCGGCAATGTGGTGCACAACTTGGGCGACACGGTGCGCGACGCGATCGCCTCGCCGCGCGGTCTGGCGCCCTGGGCCGACGACTTCGACCAGCGCGTCAAGCAGGCCATCGATGCAGGCGACACCCGTGCGCTGGCCGCCTACGAGCAGCTCACGCCGGAAGCGCCGCACGCCGTGCCGCTGCCGGACCATTACTTTCCGCTGCTCTACGCAGCCGGTGCGGCACAGCGCGGCGAGCGGCCGCGGCATGTGTTCGAAGGGTTTCAGGGCGGCACCATCAGCATGCGCTGCGTGCAGTGGTCCTGAGGGCGATCAGACCAACCCCAGCCCCACCGGCGTCACGCCCTCGAACACCCGGCCAAGCTGCGCCGATGACAGGCCGTACATCTGCTGGAACAGCCCGGCGAACACACCGCGGTATTCATTCAGCACCGGCCAGTCCCGGCTCTGGTGCAGCGTGTCCATCCGCACCGCGACCTGTTCGCCCACCACCCGCCCGCCGCGCACCGATCCGCCCAGCACCCAGTAGGTCGAGCCATGTCCGTGGTCAGTGCCGCGGTTGCCGTTTTCGCGGAAGGTGCGGCCGAACTCGCTGAGCACGACCACCACCGTGTCGCGCCACGCCGCTTCGCCCAGTTCCTGCGCCAGCGCGGCCAGCCCGTTGCCGAGTTCGCCGACGCGGGTGGCGAGCGCGCCGGTGCCGGCGCCCTGGCCGACGTGGGTGTCCCAGCCACCGACATCGACGAAGCCGAGGCGGTGGCGCTCGCGCATCAGGCGGCCGATGCGGCGGGCCTCGCCCTCGAAGCCGCGGGTGGTGATGGCGTTGCGGCTGGCGGCTTCCATGCCGCCCATCAGCTCGCGCTGCGCCGCCTGGCGCACGTCGAAACCGTCGTTGACCGGACTGGCCAGCCGCGTGCCGGCGTACATCTGGCGGATCAGCTCGGTCTGGCGGGCATCGACGCCGCCACGCCCGACCGAGCCCAGCGCCAGGTTCGGCACCTTGACTGCGCCGCGCAGGATCAGCGGCAGGTCGCTGGTCAGCGCGATCGCGTCACGGGCACCGAGCACCTCGGCCAGCCGGTTCAGGAAACCGGAGCGGAAATCGCGCCCCGCGGCCGGGTCGTCGGACTGGCCGAGTTCGATGTGGTCCTGCGTCTCGAAATGGCTGCGCGAGAGGTCGTGCGTACCGGCGAAGGGGATGGCGGCGAGCTGCCCACGCTCGTAAAGCGGCAACATCGACTCGGCCCAGGCGGGGGCCAGGCCCCAGTCGGACTGGTCCGGCAGCGCCAGCGCGGCCTCCGGTCCGCTGCCCGGGCGGGCGATGGCGATGCGCGGGCGGGCGGCGTAGTAGTCGTCGCTGCCAATGGGGACCAGCACACTGGCCGCGTCGTACGCGCCGCGCAGGAACACCACCAGCAGCCGCGGGGCCGAGGCCGGCGCCGCCCACAGCACACCGGCACCGGTCGCCAGCGGCAGCGCCGCCACACGGCTCAGAAACGCACGTCGCAGCATCGTCATCACCAGCTCCTCGGTTCGTCGATCAACACACAGTCAGCAGTCAACGCAGCATGAACTCGGGGGACGACAGCAGGAGCGCGTGGCGGTCCTGCGGCGTGCCGGCCTTGGCGAGCACGCCACGGGTGCGCTCGCTCAAGGGGCGAACCAGAGTTTCGCTCGGCACCGCGGGCGGTCGTCCCGCCAGGGCGGGCAGCCGGCTGAGCGCGCGTGCCACCTCGAAGCGTGCCGCCATCTGGCCGGAGCCGTTCCAGGCGCTCTCGTCGAGCGGATAGCCGTCAGGCGTCTGCCGGCCGTAGAGCGACTGGCCAAGCCGGTTCAGCGCCGTCATCGCCGGCGCCATGTCAACCAGCGGCGCAGCCGGGTCCGATGCCAGCCGCAATGCCGACAGCACGTAATGCACCGGATCCTTGAACTTGCGCCCCAGCGACGCCGTGAACTCGGGCGACGCGATGAGCGTCTCCAGCGTGAGCGCGATGTCGCCGTCGCTGGCAAGGAAGCGCTGGCTCAGACGCTCGATCAGCGCCGGCGGCGGTTCGTCCGCGACGAGGAACACGGCCAGCTTGCGGCAGACGTGGCGGGCGGTGGCCGGATGCCGGGCGAGCGCACCGAGCTGCTCCAGCACCTCGTCCCAGCCACGCCCGCCCTGGATGACCCGGCCGAGCACGGTCTTGTCGCCCATGTCGTGGCGGCCGGGGTGGAACTCGGTCAGCCCTTCGCGCCGGTAAAGCGCCTGCAGCCTGGGCGCCACCTTGGGCGCCGCATCGGTCAGGTTCACACCCAGCCCGGTGAGCACACGGGCGAGTTCCTGCACATCCCGCTGGCTGTAGCCGCCGTCCACACCCAGCGTGTGCAGCTCCATCAGCTCGCGGGCGTGGTTTTCGTTGATGCGGCCGGCGGCGTTCTGCTCGTTGTCGAGGTAGCGCAGCATCGCCGCATGCGTCGCGCTGGCCACCAGCAGATCGCTGAAGCGGCCGAGCGCGTGGGGGCGCAGCGCCTGTTCATAGTCGCCGACCAGCATGCGCAGATTGGCCTTCGACTGGGCAATGCTGAAGTGGTTGAACCAGAACCAGGTCATCTGCTCGCGCAGGCCGTGCGGCGAATGCAGCGCCAGCAGCAGCGAGCGGCTGGCCGCCTCGCGCGCCACGGCGGCGAGGCGCTGCTGGTAATCCTGGCGGTTGTCGCTGCGGCGGCGTTGCTCCAGATCGGCCACCAGCGCGGGCAGCGGCACCTGGGTGATGGACAGCGCATCGACGGCGGCTTGCACGGAGGCCGGCAGTGCGGTGTCAGCGGCGGGATGCAGCAGCGCCTGCACGGCGTCGCGCCGGCCGCGCTCGGTCCAGTCGTCGGCGCTGGCCGCGCTGGCACCCCAGGTGAGGCGGTCGAGCACGGCCATATCGGCCGGGTCGATCGCGCGGTGCGGCGCACGGCGGGCAGTCAGCCGGCTGACCGACGAACAGCCGGTCAACCAGAGTGCGCCGCCGCCGGCTGTGGTCAAAAAAGCTCTGCGCTGGGACACCGGGAGACTCCAGAAAGAAAATTGCTGCAATGCAACACAAATACGAAGGGCTCTCGACCAAGGGATGGCGTTGATTAAGGGTTTATCCTTATATTCATCCCCATGGGTACTGTCATTCACCACTCACGGACGCCGTCCAAACTTGGCTGGGTTCCGATCCGGCCGCTGGGCGAGGTCCATCGCACGCAGATTCTTCAGCACCTGCTGGGACTCGGCGACCGGGATCGCTACCTGCGGTTCGGCTACGCGGCCAATGATGAGCGCATCCGTGCGTATGCCACGTCGCTGGACTTTTCCCACGATGACGTGTTCGGCATCTTCAACCGGCGCCTGCAACTGGTCGCCATCACCCACCTGGCCTACAGCCAGCTCGCCAGCGCCAACCACGGCGTGAGCCGCATGGCCGAATTTGCGGTCTCGGTCGACCACCGCGCCCGCGGCCGCGGCTACGGCGGGCGCCTGTTCAACTACGCCATGCGCCATGCGCGCAACCGCGGCGTGGACCGGCTGTTCATCCACGCCCTGAGCGAAAACACCGCCATGCTGCGCATTGCCCGCAAGGCCGGCGCGGAAATGCAGCGCGAAGGTGGCGAATCGGAAGCCTGGCTGCACCTCCGGCCGGACAGCCTGATGAGCCAGGTCGAAGAGTTGTTCTCCAACCACGCGGCCAACATCAACTACGTGGTCAAGGCCCAGCACCGGCGGCTGCAGTACGTCTGGGCACGCTGCCGACACTTCCAGCACCGGATGTTCCGGATGCGAGGCATCGGCCCGCGATAGACGTCCGATCCGGGCCGCAACGGCCTGACTTGCACCTTCGGCAGACCTCGGTCTGCCGTTTTCGTTTCCGGTACCCGAATCAAGAATCGGTTTCACTCAGACAAGGTATTCACAACGAGTTACATAATTGCATAGGATGACGCCCAAGTGCTGGCCAATTCAGCCGATGAAACCGTTTCAGTCTCGCCCTGTTCACTCCTCTCCCTTGCCCGGAACGCACCATGCCCACCCAAGTCTGGATCCTCGCCCTCGCTGCGATCGCCGGCATCGTCGGTCTGGCGGTGCTGGTGCTGCGCCGCTCCAGCGGCGCGTCGTCCGCCAAAGCCGTCGATCTGCCCACTGAATGGCCGCTGACCCAGCGCCCGATCTTCTCGCCCGAAGAGCGCGCGCTCTACCGCCAGTTGCGCACCGCCCTGCCCCACCACACCATCCTGGCCAAGCTGCCGCTGGTGCGCTTCTGCCAGCCGGAGGACCGAGAGGAGCTGCGCTACTGGTTCAACCTGCTCGGACCGATCCATGTGAGCTTTGTGGTCTGCGCGGAAAACGGCCGCGTGCTGGCCGCTGTGGACATCGAGCGTCCGAACCGCCCGCCGGCCAAGCGTGTCTCTGCCATCAAGCTGGCGGTGCTGGAAGCCTGTCGCATCCGCTACGTGCGCTGCCGCTCAGACCAATTGCCCACCGCCACGGAGCTGCAACTGCTGGTGCCCGCCAACGGCGAAGGCCAAGGCCAGCGCCCTGCCGTGCCGGGCAAGCTGCCGGAAGCGGCGCCGCGCCCGGCGGCCAGCCAACCTGCGGCCCCCCGCACCGCCGCACCGGCCGCGTCCGGCCCAGCGGGTGGCGCAGCCGCCGCTGGCGGCCAGTGGTATGAATCCGGCTTCTCGCAGGACTCGTTCTTCGCCCCGGAAACACAGCGCGACCCTTTCGACGACACCCCCGTGCGCAGCCCCGCCCCACCGACCGCCAGCCCGAAAAACTGGGCAGGCCCGTCCACCAGCAAGTTCCAGCCCGGCGACTTTGGCCCCCCGGGTGACACCGGCGGCGACATCATCGGCCGACGCTGAGGGTCTGGCGGCTGGTCTAGGATGCGGGATGACCGCACCCCATGACCTCGACCAGCCCTACGCCGGCCTGACCCCGCACGCGGTGCTCGACGCGCTCGACGCCGCCGGCCTGCGTGGCGATGGCCGCATCCTGCAGCTCAACTCCTACGAGAACCGCGTCTTCCAGGTCCACCTGGAGGAGAGCCTAGACCCTGCGGCACCGCTGCCGGGCGTGGTCGTCGCCAAGTTCTACCGCGCCGGCCGCTGGAGCGACGCGCAGATCCTCGAAGAACACACCTTTGCCCGCGAGCTGGCCGACGCCGAAGTGCCGGCAGTGCCACCGCTGCCCCTGCAGATCGCCGCCGACCTGCGCCCCGAGGCTGCAGACATCACGCTGCTCGGCCGTCCACCAACGCTCGCCAGACTCGGCGGCTGGCGCTATGGCGTGAGTCCGCGCTGTGGCGGTCGATCCCCCGAACTCGAAGACCCGCTGACGCTGGAGTGGATCGGCCGCTTCCTGGCGCGGCTGCACCTGGTCGGCCAGCAGCGGCGCTTCGACCACCGTGCAACGCTGGACGGCAGCGCGGCGGCGCGGGCGTCGGTGCAGTGGCTGGTGGACAGCGACCTGCTGCCGATGGGCGCGCTCGGCGGCTGGCACAGCGCCTGCCTGCGGGCGCTGGACGCGGTGGACGTGCGTTTCGCGCGGCAGGGGGCGCCCGAGCTGATGCGCATCCACGGCGACTGCCACGCCGGCAACGTGCTGTGGACAGCGCACGGCCCGCACTTCGTCGATCTGGATGACGCGGTGAACGGCCCGGCGGTGCAGGACCTGTGGATGCTGCTCGGCGGCGACCGGCACGAGATGCAGGCCCAGCTCGGCGCCCTGCTCGACGGCTATGAAACCTTCCGCGAGTTCGACCGCCGCGAGCTGGCGCTGATCGAGCCGCTGCGCACGCTGCGCATCGTCCAGCACAGCGCCTGGATCGCCCGGCGCTGGAACGACCCGGCCTTCCCGATCGCGTTCCCGAACTTCGAGAGCCCGTCCTACTGGGCGCAGCAGACGACGCAGCTCCACGAGCAGGTCGAGGCGATGGCGGAGGAACCGCTCATCGCCTGATCACCTGATTTTTC
>JBEANV010000387.1:0-4223 GCA_041165285.1 Pseudomonadota bacterium
GATTTCTACTGCCGCCCGTCCTGCCGCGGGCAGAGCGTCAAGGGAGGTGCGCTGTGAGCCGCATCCAGACCACCTTCGCGCGTCTGGCCGCGCAGGGCCGCAAGGCGCTGATTCCCTATGTCACGGCGGGCGATCCGTACGCCGACGTGACCGTGGACTTGATGCACGGCATGGTCGAGGCCGGTGCTGATGTGATCGAACTCGGGGTGCCGTTCTCGGACCCGATGGCCGATGGTCCCGTGATCCAGCGCGCCAGCGAGCGGGCGCTGCTCAAGCACATCAGCACGGCGAACGTGCTGGCGATGGTGCGCACCTTCCGCGAGACCGACGCCACCACGCCGGTCGTGCTGATGGGCTACGCCAATCCGGTCGAGTGCTACGGCCCGGACCGCTTCGTTGACGACGCGAAAGCGGCCGGGGTCGATGGCGTGCTGGTGGTCGATTACCCGCCGCAGGAGTGCGAGGCCTTCGCGGCCCGGCTGCGCGCCGCGGACATGGACGCCATCTTCCTGCTCGCGCCGACCTCGACCGATGCGCGCATGGCCGAGGTCGGCCGCATCGCCACGAGCTACGTCTACGACGTCTCGCTCAAGGGTGTGACCGGCGCTGGTCACCTCGACACCGATGCGGTCGCACGCATGGTGCCGCGCATCCGGGCGCAGGTGAGCGTGCCAGTGGGGGTCGGTTTCGGCATCCGCGACGCGGCGACGGCCGTGGCGGTGGCCCGGGTATCGGACGCGGTCGTGATCGGTTCCCGTATCATCCAGCTGATTGAACATGAACCGCGCGAGCGGGTGGTGCCGGTGGCTGCCGGTTTCCTCCGCGAGATCCGTGCGGCATTGGACACGCTCCAAGGAACAACCCCAGGAGAACGCGCATGAGTTGGCTCGACAAGCTGCTGCCCCCCAAGATCCAGCAGACCAAACCCAGCGAACGCCGCACGGTGCCCGAGGGGCTGTGGGTCAAGTGCGCGTCCTGCGAGACGGTGCTCTACAAGACCGACCTCGAAGGCAATCTCAATGTCTGTCCGAAGTGCGGCCACCACCACCGTATCGACGCCCGTGCCCGCCTCAACGGCTTCCTGGACGACGAAGGCCGCTACGAGATCGGGCAGGAAGTCCTGCCGGTCGATGCGCTGAAGTTCAAGGACAGCAAGAAATACCCTGAGCGCCTCAAGGAAGCGATGGAGTCCACCGGGGAAACCGATGCGCTGGTGGTCATGGGCGGCTCGGTGCTGAGCATTCCGCTGGTCGTCGCGGCCTTCGAGTTCGACTTCATGGGCGGCTCGATGGGCTCGGTTGTCGGCGAACGTTTCGTGCGCGGTGTCGAGACGGCGATCGAGCAGAAGGTGCCGTTCGTGTGCTTCACCGCCACGGGTGGGGCGCGGATGCAGGAAGGGCTGCTCTCGCTGATGCAGATGGCCAAGACCAATGCCGCGCTGACCCGCCTCGGCAAGGCGAAGCTGCCCTACATCAGCGTGCTGACCGACCCGACCATGGGCGGTGTTTCGGCCGGGTTCGCCTTTGTGGGCGATGTGGTCATTGCCGAACCCAAGGCGCTGATCGGTTTTGCCGGCCCGCGCGTGATCGAGAACACCGTGCGCGAGAAGCTGCCTGAAGGCTTCCAGCGCTCGGAGTTCCTGATCGAGAAGGGTGCGCTGGACATGATCGTGGACCGCCGCGAGCTGCGCCAGACCGTCGCCCGCCTGCTGGCCATGCTGCAGCGCCAGAGCGCCGACGCGGTGTCCTGAACCCGCAGGCCACGCTCCATGCTCCCGGGGGCGTCGCGAGACGCCCCTTCGGTTTTTCGAAGATCGACGTGATCGCCATGCCCCAGACCCTGTCCGACTGGCTCGCCCATTGCGAGCGCCTGCACCCCGTGACCATCGAACTTGGCCTGGACCGCGTGCAGCGTGTGCGCGAGCGGCTGGGCCTGCAGTTCGACGTGCCCGTCTACACGGTGGCTGGCACGAACGGCAAGGGTTCGACCTGCGCCATGCTCGAAGCCATCCTGCTGCAGGGCGGTTACCGCACGGCGGTCTACGGCTCACCGCATCTGGTGCATTTCGAGGAGCGACTGCGCCTGAACGGCGACGTCGTCCAGGCGGCGGAGCTGCTGCCCCATTTCGCTGCGGTCGAGGCGGCGCGCCACGGCGAGTCGCTGACCTATTTCGAGTTCACGACGCTGGCCATCCTGCACTGCATGGCGGCGCAGCCGCTGGATGTGGTGATCCTCGAAGTCGGTTTGGGCGGGCGGCTGGACGCCGTCAACATCGTCGACGCCGACTGCGCCATCATCACCAGCATCGACCTCGACCACATGGACTACCTCGGCCCGGACCGCGAGTCGATCGGCCGTGAAAAGGCCGGCATCATGCGGGCCGGCCGGCCTGTGGTCGTGTCCGACCCGGTGCCGCCGCGCAGCGTGGTCGCGCACGCCGAAGCGCTGGGCGCAGACCTGTGGCTCTTCGGCCGTGACTTCAACTACTCGGGCGACCGCCAGCAGTGGGGCTGGAGCGGGCGGGGCCGCCGCTACAACGCGATGGCCTATCCGGCGCTGCGGGGGGCGAACCAGCTGATCAATGCCGCGGGTGTGCTCGCCGCACTGGACGCGCTGCGGCCGCGCCTGTCGGTGCCGGCGCAGGCGGTGCGCAACGGACTGGCGCTGGTCGAGTTGCCCGGGCGCTTCCAGGTCGTGCCGGGCCAGCCCACGCTGGTGCTCGATGTCGCACACAACCCGCATGCGTCCGCCGTACTCGCGCAGAACCTGGACCAGATGGGCTACTTTCCGCGCACGCATGCCGTGCTGGGCGCCATGGCGGACAAGGACATCGCGGGCCTTGTCGGGCCGTTGCTGCCGCTGGTCGATGTCTGGCACCTCTGTGATCTGCCGACCCCCCGTGCGGCCACGGCCGACGCGCTGCGTGTGGCGATCGAAGCAGCGCGTGTGGCACGACCCACTGGCTCCGTGCCGTTGCCCGCGGCGGTGTTGCACTGCAACACAGGACCGCAGCAGGCGCTGGACGCGGCGCTCAAGGGCGCTGACCCCACTGATAGAATCGTTGTTTTCGGATCCTTCCATACCGTCGGCGGTGTTTTGCAACACGGATTGCCGCGCCTGGGTGCCGCGCACGTCGGCTGACACGCCCGCCTTGACCACCCTTTTCACCCCGACCAACGCGGCCTGATGGCTGAAACTGATGGGTTTGTTTTCTTTCCTCCAGCGCAAGAAACCGCCGGTTCCCGAAACCCGCAAGCGCACACCGCCTCCCCAGGATCCCGTCAACGTCGAGGCGCTGCGCACCCGTGCGCGTCGGCGCCTGATCGGCGCCGCCGTGCTGGTCGGTGGGGCAGTCGTCGGATTGCCGACGCTGTTCGACAAACCGCCGCGTCCGGCGAATCAGGCTTTTAACGTTCGCATGGCCGCGCCAGACGGCTCGGTCGCGGTATCGGTCAAGGGCGCTGCACTGTCGGGACCGGGACCAGCGTCACGGCCAGTGTCTGCTCAGACCGCGTCGGAGTCTGGCGTTTCTGGTCCGACCATGGTGGTTGCGACGGCTGGTGCCGTGGCTGCGGGCAGCTTGCTGCCTGGCACTGGCAGGAAGCCGCGTGCCGACGAAACCATCATCACTGAACCCAAGTCGGATCCGAAGGCCGAAGCGGATGCGCGTGCGGAGCGGGTCGCCCGCGAGAAGGCCAAATCCGACAAGCTGAAGGCGGAGAAGACCCGCGAAGCGGAGAAGCAGCGCGAAGCCGAGAAGGCCCGTGAGGCCGAACAGGCTCGCGTTGCCAAGAAGGCCAGGGACGCCAAGGCTGCCAAAGAAGCCAAGGCCGCGCAGGATGTCCGCAAGGACAAGGAAGCGAAAGCCGCCAAGGACGCCAAAGACAGCAAGGTGGCGAAGACGGGCAAGACTGAAAAGTCGGACGGCGAGGGCGACAAGCCGCGCCGCTACGTCATCCAGGCGGGGTCATTCGCCGAAGCGGCTGCGGCGCGGGATCTGGGGCGCCGCATTGACAAGCTGGGCCTGGATTCGCATGAACAGCATGTCGAGACCGCTGCGGGCTCGGCCCGCACGCGGGTGCGCCTGGGGCCGTTCAATTCCAAGGAAGAGGCTTTGCGTGCTGCGGCCCGTCTCAAGGCTGCGGGTCTGAACGCTGCGGTGCTGCCGCTCTGAGGCTGGACCATGCTCGCCGACCTCGGGTGGATCGATCTGACGATGCTGG
>JBEANV010000388.1:0-6606 GCA_041165285.1 Pseudomonadota bacterium
GCCGAAGAAGTTGTCAAGGACGAAAGTGCCCAGCGATGAGCAGACCGTGTCGAAGGCCAACGAGGCCATTGCCATCCGACCGAAGAGAGGCAAGCTGACACTGCTGTCCCGCAGGATCTACAACGTTTTCCTGTATCACGCACAACTGCAAGGCGTTGACAAGCCCACGTATTCGCTTCCGTTGTCGGAACTCATCAGTGATGCCAGGTTCACATCGAACAACACGGAACTGCTGAAATCCCACATCAGGGACATGCAGGCCACCACCATCGAGTGGCATACCAGCAGCGGCACGGGCAAGAGGTGGACATCCACGCAGTTGCTGGGTACGGTCATGATTGATGAGCCAGGACGAGGCAGGGCTTGCACCATCAGTTGGAGCTATCCGGAGGCTGTCAGGGAACACCTCGTCCGTCCGGCGCACTACACGCGGATCTTGCTGGAAATCAGTTCACAGATGCGCAGTTATGCCGCGTCTGTTCTGTACGAGCTGGGGGCACGTTATCTGACGTCGCCTGGGCAACTGACCATGCGCGAAGATGTTTTCTGGTGGGCATCTGTATTGACAGGGCGGAGCGATATCACCAAAGTGGACTATCGCATATTTCACCGAGATACGATCAAGAAAGCCCTCGCAGAACTCGACACGCTCAGCGAGGATTTTCGTATGGAGGTCGTCGAACACAAACGTGGACGCAAAGTCGAGGAATTGCAGTTCCGTGTCATCTCCAAGCCAAAATTGGTTCAGGAAGGAGCTGCTGCGCAGTCTACGGCTATCTTTGATCTTGAACTGGTCGAGCGGATAGTCAGCCTCGGCATCAAGCGGTGTGACGCTGAAGATCTATATGCTGCCACGGACGAAAACGTGTTGCGTGCTGCAGTTGATCACGTAGAACAACGAAAGAAGAATGAGACCCTGTCGCCCTTGAAGTCGCCAAAAGCTTATCTGCGTGACGCACTGAAAAAGCAGTACGCAGGTGCTGCAGAGAGTCAAGCCAAGCCGGTTAAGCCACAGGTACCGCGTATCCCAAGCCTTCAAGAGAAGCTGCAGCGCTTGCGCGAAGAATGGGTCTATCACAAAGCCACAGAAGCGCGTGCACATTTCGTGGCGATGGAACAGTCTGAGCGCGATACCTGCATTGCCAGATTCGAGATGGAGCGCCTGCCAGAGGTCACTTCCCCTATAGCGAGAGCTTGGCGCCGAGATGGTATCGACAGCCGCATTGCCGGTAGCACCTTCAATCGCTGGTTGTCTGGGGTCCTGTGGCCTGGAGACGTTACGGATTCCGACCTACTCAATTTTGCTATGTCGCGTCAGTTCTGACTGGGGTTGACGGCCCAAACTGCTACCCGAGAAAATATAGATGATTTTCGCTGATGCCCTTGTGCGCTGCCACAAGGGCGGGCGGTGTCAAGTCTGAAGCGCCCTGTGTTGGCAGCGGCCCGGTGCATGGAAGGGCGGTGCCGGGGACGCGCTGAGATCGAGGGTGGCCAACGCCGCTGGGGCGATCACGCTGCCAGGCTGAGAGGCTTCCCGCTACGCCGCCGCCAGCGTGTTACCCGCTGATGGACGGCCCCCGGACCCCCATGCACGATGGATAGCTGCATGCATGAACAAAATTCACCCCGGCCAGACGTTGTTGCTACGCTGCCGTGCATCCACTGCTTCTGCCGAGATCTGCATGACAAGACCAGCACGTGCCCCTACCAAAAAAAGTCCGACTCTCAGTCTGAGGCTGCCGAAGGAGGTTTTCCTGCAACTCGAAGCCCGGCGACAAAAAACAGGCCCGCAAAAATCCGATTTCTATCGGGGCTTGCTGCTGCGGGGCGCGGAGGTTTCTGGCATCAACTCTGCCAAGACGGCCAAGACGGCCAAGACGGCCAAGACGGCCCAGTCGGCAGATGCACGTGCCTTGTTCCACGTGCTGCACCGCATTCATCAAGACTGTGAGCGCATTGCGGATCTTTCCCGTCAGGCCGTCGAGACGAAGGCCATCGGCGTCTCGACCTGCGATGAGATTACCCGCCAGCTCGACCTGATGCTCAGCCGCCTGAACGCAGGAGTCGATGCATGATCATCCGGATCGGTGGCGGATACGCCGGATTTTCTGAATACCTCCGGACTGGCCGCAAGCAGGGCAGAAACCAAAGCCGTGACCAGCTCGACGAACGTGTAGTTCTGACGGGTAGCCTGGATCTCTTCGAGCGCTGCGTCGATTCTGCAGCCAAGTCAGGCGACCGTTATCTGCACATTGTCCTTTCTTTCAAGGAAGACCATCTGGACTCTGCTGCGCAGCGCGCCATTGTCGAGGAATTCCGGCGATTCACTTTTTGTGCGTATCAGCAAGACGAATATCTGATGTACGCCGAAAGCCACATGCCCCGCATCAAGAGCTATCTGGATGAAACAACGGGCGAATTGATCGAGCGCAAGCCGCATGTGCATGTCGGCATCCCGCTGGTCAATGTCGTGACGGGTGGCAGCCTGAATCCTTTCGGTCTCGTCAGACACAACACCGAGTATGTCGATGACTTCCAGGAGTATGTGAACTACAAATACGGCCTGGCCAGCCCGAAGGATCACGCAAGGTCTACGGTCTTCGATGCGTCCAGCGTTCTGGCCCGCCACACAGGCCAGGAATCCAGGGACGCTGGGCGTCGGCTCAAGGACGAGCTGGCCGAGCTAGTGAGGGCAGGAGCGTTTCCATCATTTGAGGCATTCGTGTGCCATGTGGAGCAACTGGGGCAGACACGGCACCTGTATCCAGGCCGTGCGCGGGAATTCCTGCATGTCCAGATCCCGGGCCATCAAAAAGGCATCAACCTGAGCCAGCCGATGTTCCAGCGCGGTTTTCTGGAGTTGCACCCGGCGCACCGCAAGCAACTGGTGACAAACACCGTGGACGCCCATGCGTACCGGGTGGCCGAGCCGCTGGCGGCCGAAGCATGGGAGGCGATTTCCTTCCACGAGTGGCCGGCCATGGCGCATTGGCATGATCTGCGTGCGCGGGAGGTCCGCTACCTCAACAGTGGCAATCGCAAACGCTGGGCGGCCTATCAGGCGGCCGATCCTGTGCAGCGCAGGGTGCTGCTGCAGCAACTCCAGCAGGACCGGACTGCCAGGGTTGACCGTTGCCGGCGAGCGATGCAGGCGGGCACGGGCAGCGAACTTCTTCCCGATCCGCCCGACCGCGGAGGCTGGCCCGCTCTGCCGTCTCCGCTGTCGGCTGCTGCCACCGGCCGGCGGGCGGACCATGCGGTTAGCCAGCGAGCGCAGGATGCGCGGGAGCGCCGCGAGCGTCAGCGCCTGCTGGACGACGACAAGCTTCAGGCGCTGCAGGACCGTGTGGATGCATGCGCACTCCTGGCCAGCCTGTCCCATTCACATGGCCTGCTCTGCCAGAAATACCGCCCGGAACAGCTTCCCGGCCAGGGTTGGCGCATCGTGTGCGGGCCGCACCGGCTGACGCTGCTGGAGTTTCTGCTGCGGGAGATGCGGATGCCCGCGGACAGCGTGCACGGGGTTCTGCTCGATGCGGAGCGGCACCAGAAGACCACCATTCTCCAACCCCTGCAGGCCCCTGATCCCGTGTGCTGGAAGCAGTTCCGCGCCTGGCACCAGGAACGATCGGCGGCAGGATCGCTGCCGTCTCCGCTGGGCTGGAGCGAGGCGGAGGCCGACGAGGTGCATGCGGGGCTGGCGGTCTACCGGGACTTTCTGGTCGAGCAGGCCAGAACGGAAGACACGGCGTCTCTGGTGGAGTTGCGTCGCATGGGCGCCGGCATGCCGGTGGAGGGTCTGGAGGCCACGTGGCTGACGATCTCGGCTGCCGATGACGGGACCGGACAGACCGGTGTGGTGGAGGGCAGGGGCCTGCGCGCTGACGTGCAGCGCACGGGGGCGGTGGCCTATTCGACACACGGGCGTGACGTGCTGGTGGATGCCCACACCAGCCTCCATGTCCTCGACCTCGATCCTGCCTGTTTGGAGGTCGGCTTGCGGATGGCGTGCCAGCGGTTTGGCCCGGTCCTGCGGCTGGAAGGTCATGCCGACTCGCTGCATCTGGCGGTGGAGGCGGTGAGCCGATCCGGGCTGTCGGTGACCTTCACCGCGCCAGAGCTGAACGCAGCGTTGCAGAACGCTGCGTTCACCGAGACTGAGCCGGACGAGAACCGTGGTCCCCGTCCTGGCGTGTGAGCGTCAGCACGCCTGTTGGCTCAGACCACCACGGCTTGCTGCACCAGCCCCTGGGCATCGCAGCCGGAGATGCGCGCGGGATCCAGGCGCGCGGAGGCCACCTGGATCGGCGGAGCCGGGGCGTTGTAGAGCACCTGCCAGCCGGGCAGCACCGGATGCACGACCAGCGTCAGCTCGACCGGCGCGCTCAGGCCGATGTCCTGCGGGCCGTGCAGCAGATCCTGCGCATACCCCGCAAACGCGGCGGCAAGCCGGGCGAGCGGCCAGTCCGACACGGCCTGGCGGCGCGATGCCCCCCAGTCTTCCTCGACGCGGGCCAGCCAGCGTTCCTGCAGCACCCGCCGCGTCGGTGCATCCAGCCGCATCAGGTTCATGAAACCGGTGTCCCGGACCTCGTGGGCGCACATCGCATGCGTGATGCGGGTGGCCAGCGGCATGCGGTAGAACAGCCGCAAGGCCACGGCCACTTCGTTGCGCTGCTCGGCCTGCCGGCTGCACAAGGTCTGGCCCAGGCGGTGGGCGCCCGTGCCCCAGGTGCCCCAGACCAGCCCGGGCCGAGGGCGCATGCCCGCGAAGGCGAACAGGTGGTCCGTGAACCGGATCTCGGCTGGCGGGGCCGCTCCGTCGGACAGCGATCGCCGGGGCAGGCGCGCACACGTCCCCAGCACCATGTGGTCCTTGGGCCGCCGCGCAGTGGCCGTGGAGTGCGGGTTCATGGCCGACCTCCCGGTGTGGCACAGGCGTGTACCTCTGGCGGCGAGCAGTCCCGGTGGGTCCGCTTGGGTGGCCGGCCGCGGCGCAAACGGCTCACCTGCTCCGGCGTGGGCAGCGGGGCGAGCGCCTCCAGATCCAGCCCGCGCACGGCATGGGCCCGTGCGGCCAGGGGTTCCAGCACGGCGCGTGGCGCCTCGAACTCGACCAGCTTGCCCAGGATGCGCTGCACCGACAGGCTGTGCCCCTGGCTGCCGTCGATCCAGGAAGCGGCCCGCCCGCAGGAGCGCCCCATCACCGCCGCGAAGCGCCGGCGCAGCATGAGCCGGGCTGCATCGTGCTGGGCCGGCAGCACGAAGCTGCGCATCAGCGGGCCATAGAACGCCTCGAAGGCTTCGCCGGGGGACCAGCTCTGCCAGGACGAGGGGCTCGGGCTGTGCTGGTACAGGCGCAGCAGGATGTCCTGGTTCAGCGGCAGCGGGTCCGGGTGGCGCACGGCCTGCTGGTACTGGCCCGGCAGGAGGCACATGGCCAGGGCCATGTCGGCGTTGGCCAGGCCCATGCGTGCCCGGAAGCGCTCGATGTCGTGGCCATACAGGGGCCGCTGATCGGCGTCGAGCGTCAGCGTGGTGTCCAGGGGCAGGGGGGAAGGCAGTGCGTCACGCATGGCGCAGCCCCAGTGCGCACAGCAGTGCCGGCGCGAAGAAGTGTTCGGCCTGCGTGCGGCGCAGCGGCAGGTCGGGGTCGGCCAGACGGGCGCCTTCGTCGCAGCGCCAGGCGCTCACCGCGAGCAGGTCACCGAGCACGGCCTGCACTGCCGGGTCGCCGGGTTCGGCTTGCTGGATCAGCTCGCGCAGGTTGTCGAGGTCGGTGGCCACGGTGCTCAGCAGCAGGGCCAGGCCACGCTGCAGGGCATCCGCGGGCGGAATCGAGGAAGAAAAGGACGCGACCGAGGGGCGCGTGGGTTCATGTCCGGCGGGGGTGCCGGATTCGGGGGTGTCAGCCATAGTGGCTCCTTCCAACAGGTTTTACCCTGCCCCCTCCCTGCCAAGAGAGGCGGCAGACCGTGAGGGGTTGGCAGACCGGGGAAGGACCGGCAGGGGTTGCCCCCTCCCCACACGGTCCACCATAGGCGGAACCATGTGCGCAGCATACCTCCACGTCTGTGGACGTAAAAAAGCCGCGACGGGCGCGGCTTGCTGCGCCTTCCTCCGGGCTGCCAAGCCCGCATCACTGATGTGTTCAGCGATGAATTCATCCTACACAGGCCGGGATTGCAATGCAACACGCCATTTCTGCGCATCCAGATCCCCGGTCAGATCACACGACCACCCCGCACCCGGGATCGAACCCCCGGTTCTCCAGGGCTCCGTCCCAGCGCACATAGCCCCGCGGGTTGCACGCCACCCGACAGGTTCCCCCACCCGGCCGATCGACCGGGTAGTCGAAGCTGTCATGCGTGTGCCCATGCACCCACAGGTCCACCCCGTCGAAGCAGGCCGCCGGCAGGTCGTTGACAAACGCCGGACTCAGCCCGCTGCGCTCGAAACACGCCGCGAGCGACCCGGGGTGCGGCGCATGGTGGGTGACCACCACCGTCCGCCCAACCCAGGGCGCGGCCAGTGCGGCCAGCAGCCACTGCCGCGCCGACCGGTGCCACTGCACGGTGTCCAGCGGACGCAGCCGCCGCACCCCCG
>JBEANV010000389.1:0-4683 GCA_041165285.1 Pseudomonadota bacterium
GACCTCAGCGAGCGCACGAACGCGCTAAGGGGGTATCTTTGACTACGAACGCAAAGGCCTGAGACTGGAAGAAGTCAACGCCGCGCTGGAAAACCCCGCGGTGTGGACGGACCCGAAGCGCGCCCAGGAACTGGGCAAGGAAAAGCGCACGCTGGAAAACGTCGTCGGCACGATCGACCACCTCACCGGCCAGATTTCCGACAACGCCGAACTGTTCGAGATGACGCGGGACGAGGAAGACTTCGACTCGCTGGCGACCATCGAGACCGAAGCCGCCGCGCTGCGCGACACGGTGGAGAAGCTCGAATTCCGCCGCATGTTCTCGAACCCGGCCGACCCGCTCAACTGCTTCATCGACATCCAGGCGGGCGCGGGCGGCACGGAAGCCTGCGACTGGGCCTCGATGCTGCTGCGCCAGTACCTGAAGTACGCCGAGCGCAAGGGCTTCACCGCCACGGTCGAGGACATCACCGAAGGCGACACGGCCGGCATCAAGAGCGCGACCCTCAAGGTGGAAGGGGACTATGCGTTCGGCCACCTGCGCACCGAAACGGGTGTGCATCGGCTGGTGCGCAAGTCGCCGTTCGACTCGTCGGGCGGCCGGCACACGTCGTTCGCGTCGCTGTTCGTGTACCCGGAAGTCGATGACTCGATCGAGATCGACATCAATCCGTCGGACGTGCGCACGGACACCTTCCGGGCCTCGGGCGCGGGCGGTCAGCACATCAACAAGACCGACTCGGCAGTGCGGCTGACGCACATCCCGACCGGCATCGTCGTGCAGTGCCAGGACGGCCGCAGCCAGCACAGCAACCGGGACGTGGCGTGGAAGCGCCTGCGCTCGCGGCTGTACGACCACGAGATGCGCAAGCGGATGGAAGAGCAGCAGAAGCTCGAAGACACCAAGACCGACGTGGGCTGGGGGCACCAGATCCGCTCGTATGTGCTGGACAACAGCCGCATCAAGGACCTGCGCACCAACGTGGAAATCTCGGCGACGCAGAAGGTGCTCGATGGCGATCTCGATGCGTTCATCGAGGCGAGTCTGAAACAGGGTCTGTGACCCACCCGGGGGAATTTCGATGACATTGGCCGCACTGCTGTTCGACATGGACGGCACCCTGATCGACAGCATGCCGCTGCACGAACGCTCCTGGGCGCTCTGGCACGCCGAACAGGGCCTGCCCTATGACGAGGCCGGTTTCTTCGCCGCGACCGCCGGGCGGACCAACCGCGAAATCCTGCGCGACCTGTTCCCTGCGGAGGACGAGGCCGCGCTGCAGCCGATGGCCGCCCGCAAGGAGGCGCTGTACCGCGAGATCGCCGAGCGCGAGCTGACGCTGATCGCAGGGGCGCTCGACGTGATCGCGCAGGGCCGCGCCCGTGGACTGAAGATCGCGATCTGCACCGCCGCACCGCCCGAGAACATCGCCATCGCCTTCGCCCGCTTCGGACTGGGCGCGCTGGTCGATGCCGTCACCAGCCCCGCCGACGGCCTGCGCGGCAAGCCGAACCCGGACATTTTCCTGGAAGCGGCGCGCCGCATGGCGGTGGATCCCGCGCAGTGCCTCGTCTTCGAGGACGCGCCGCTGGGCATCGAGGCAGCGCGCAATGGCGGGATGGCGGCGGTCGTGCTGACCACCACGCTGCCGGCCAACGCCTTCTCGGGCTACGACAACGTGCGCCAGTCGATCGCCGATTTCACCGACTACACCCTGCCGCCCAGCCTGGGCTGACAACAAGAAACAAGAGACCAGCCATGCGTGAAGGTACCGTCACCCTGACACGGCGCGAAGACTATGTGGCGCCCAGCCACTGGATCCGCTCGGTGGATCTGACCTTCGAGCTGGAGCCGGCCAAGACGCTGGTGATCAGCCGGATGCAGGTCGAGCCCAACGCCGAGCGCCCCGGCCAGCCCCTGCGTCTGGACGGCGAGGACATCACGCTGACCCGCGTGCTCGTCAACGGGGCCAGCGTGTCGTTCCACTTCGATGACGGCCAGCTCGTTCTGGAGAAGCTGCCAGCCGAGCCGTTCGCGCTGGAGATCCGCAACACCTGCGCGCCGGTCAAGAACACCCAGCTCTCGGGCCTCTACACCTCGGGCGGCGGTTTCTTCACACAGTGCGAGGCGCAGGGCTTCCGCCGCATCACCTACTTCGCTGACCGGCCGGACGTGATGGCCGTCTTCAAGGTCACGCTGCGGGCGGACGCGAAGAAGTACCCGATGCTGCTGTCCAACGGCAACCTGGTCGAGTCCGGCCCGTGCCCGAAAGGCCGCCACTACGCCGTCTGGAGCGACCCGCACCCGAAGCCGAGCTACCTGTTCGCGCTGGTGGCCGCCGACCTCGTCTGCCGCGAGCAGAAGATCCGCACCCGCTCCGGCCAGGACCACACGCTGCAGGTCTACGTCCGCGCCGGTGACCTCGACAAGACCGAACACGCGATGAACTCGCTGATCGCGTCGATCGCGTGGGACGAGGCGCGCTTCGGCCTGAAGCTCGACCTGGAGCGCTTCATGATCGTCGCAGTCAGCGACTTCAACATGGGCGCGATGGAGAACAAGGGCCTGAACATCTTCAACACGAAGTTCGTGCTCGCCAGCCCCGCGACGGCAACTGACATCGATTTCGGCAACATCGAAAGCGTCGTCGGGCACGAGTATTTCCACAACTGGACCGGCAACCGCATCACCTGCCGCGACTGGTTCCAGTTGAGCCTGAAGGAAGGGCTGACCGTCTACCGCGACCAGGAGTTCAGCCAGGACATGGCCGGTGAAGCCTCGGCGCGGGCGGTCAAGCGCATCGAGGATGTGCGCCAGTTGCGCCAGAGCCAGTACCCTGAGGACGCCGGCCCGATGGCGCACCCGGTGCGGCCCGACCAGTACCAGGCGATCGACAACTTCTACACCGCCACCGTCTACGACAAGGGCGCCGAGGTGGTGCGGATGATGGCGACGCTGGTCGGCCGTGCCGGTTTCCGCCAGGGCATGGACCTGTACTTCGCCCGCCACGACGGCCAGGCCGTGACCTGCGACGACTTCGCCCAGGCCATCGCTGACGCCAA
The DNA here is from genome assembly GCA_041165285.1 of Pseudomonadota bacterium. Lineage (GTDB taxonomy): Bacteria > Pseudomonadota > Gammaproteobacteria > Burkholderiales > Burkholderiaceae_C > Sphaerotilus. The sequence goes on from JBEANV010000389.1 coordinate 3,064, forward strand.
CCCGGGCAGCGAACTGGCCACCCGGCTGGACACCTTCAAGCGCTGGTACGCCCAGGCCGGCACGCCGCGCCTGAAGGCCGAGGGCAGCTTCGACGCCGACACCGGCACCTACACGCTGACCCTGAGCCAGCACACCCCCGCCACGCCGGGCCAGCCGGAGAAGCTGCCCTTCGTGATTCCGGTGGCCATGGGCCTGCTGGGCGCCGACGGCCAGCCGGTGGCCGGCACGGACCGCGTGCTGGTGCTCGACTCGGCCAGCCAGTCGTGGACCTTCACGGGGCTGAGCGCAGCGCCCGTGCCATCGCTGCTGCGCGGGTTCTCGGCGCCGGTGCTGCTGGACTGGGCGGCCGGCGAGGCCGAGCTGTTCACGCTGCTGGGCCACGACACCGACGCCTTCAACCGCTGGGAGGCCGGTCAGCGCCTGGCCGTGCTGCGCCTGCTGGGCGCCGTGCGCGCGGGCGGCGCGGTGGTGCTGGACGACGCCTACCGCGCGGCCATGCAGGCCGTGCTGCGCGACCCGCAGCTGGACGCCGCCTTCAAGGACCTGGTGCTGACGCTGCCCAGCGAAGGCTATCTGGCCGAGCGCATGGCCGAGGCCGGCGAGCCGATCGACCCGCAGAAGATTCACACCGCCCGCGAGTCGCTGCGCGCGCAGCTCGCCAGCGCCCTGCGCGAGGACTGGATCGCCGTGTGGGAAGCCAACAGCAACACCGGCGGCTACCAGCCCGACCCCGTCTCGTGCGGCCGGCGCGCGCTGGCCAACCTGGCGCTGTCGCAGCTGGTGCTGGAGAGCGTGGCGCAGCAGGACCCGGTGTGGCCGGGCAAGGCGCTGCAGCGCTTCAAGGACGCCGGCAACATGACCGACCGCCTGGGCGCCCTGACCGCGCTGGTGCACGGCCGCTCGCCGCTGGCCGCCGCCGCGCTGGAGCGCTTCCACGCGCTGTTCCGCGACGAGGCGCTGGTCATCGACAAGTGGTTCGCGCTGCAGGCCGGGGCACCGGAGCTGGACGGCGCCGTCTTCGAGCAGATCAAGACCCTGTCGCGCCACCCCGACTACGCCCTGCGCAACCCCAACCGGGCGCGCAGCCTGCTGATGACGATGACCGCGCTGAACCCCGGCGCCGTCCACCGCGCCGACGGCACGGCTTACGCCTTCTGGGCCGAGAAGGTGCAGGAGATCGACGGCTTCAACCCGCAGCTGGCCTCGCGGCTGGCCCGCGCGCTGGACCGCTGGCGCGCGCTGGCCGAGCCCTACCGCTCGGCGGCACGTGCCGCGATCGAGCGCGTGGCCGCCAAGCCCGATCTCTCGGCCGACACCCGCGAAATCGTCACGCGCGCGCTGGCCGATTAAGACGCGGCCGGCGGCTGCGGCGGTACGATCGCGGCAGTCATGAAACCATTCTGTAACTCCTGATCCGCGATCCATGCCCAAACGCATCAGCCTCACCCAGTACCTCGTCGAGCAGCAGCGCGAGCACGGCCACATCCCCGGCCAGCTCCGCCTGCTCATTGAAGTGGTCGCCCGCGCCTGCAAGCGCATCGCCATCGCCGTCAACAAGGGCGCGCTCGGGGAAGTCCTCGGCTCGGCCGGCAGCGAGAACGTCCAGGGCGAAGTCCAGA
>JBEANV010000390.1:0-7876 GCA_041165285.1 Pseudomonadota bacterium
AGTACCGCCCGGTGGCCGAGCCGCGGGATGCGCGTTACCCGTTTTCGCTGACCACCGGCCGCCTGCGCGACCAGTGGCACGGCATGAGCCGCACCGGCACGCTCGGCCGCCTGTTCGGCCACATCGCCGAGCCGGTGGTCGAGCTGCACCCCACCGACGTGGCGCGGCGCGGTTTCAAGGACGGCGAGCTGGTGGAAGTGCGTTCGCGGCGCGGGAGCCTCGTGCTGCCGATCCAGGTCAGCGAATCGGTGGCGCCGACGCAGGCGTCGATCCCGATGCACTGGGGCGAAGAGGTGCTCGGCGGCACGGACGACAAGGGCGTGGCGCGGCTGGGCATCAACGGCGTGACGCTGCCGACCTACTGCCCGACCTCGAAGCAGCCAGAGCTGAAACACACCGCCGTGCGCATCGAGCCAGTCAAGCTGCCGTGGCGGATGCTGGGGCTGGCGTGGTTGCCGCAGGAGGACGCGCTGAAGGCCCGCGAGGCACTCAAGGCGCTGATGCCCGAGTTCGGCTACGCGATGGTGCTGCCGTTCGGGCGCGAACCGCATGACCAGGGACTGGCCGGCTTGATCTGGCGCGCCGCTGCGGCGGCGCCGATGCCGGAAGAACTGGTCAAGCAGGTCGAGGCACTGCTGGGCCTGTCCGGCGGCGATGCGCTGGTCTACCACGACCGCCAGCGCGGCCAGTACCGGGCGGTGCAAATGCAGACCCAGGGCGCCGACCGGCTGCTGCGGGGCGTGCTGCTGGCCGGTGACACGCGTGCGGAGTCGTGGATCAAGACGCTGCTGCAGGACGAGCTGCCGGCGCAAGCCTATGGCCGCGCCCTGCTGACCGGAAGCCCGACCGCGCCAGTCCCGGTGCAGGAACGCGGCAAGCAGGTCTGCACCTGCTTCAACGTCACCGAACCGCAGATCGTGCAGGTGCTGTCGCGTTGTCAGGGCAGCACCGAGGAGCGGATGGCGATGTTGCAGGGAGCGTTGAAATGCGGGACGAACTGCGGGTCGTGTCTGCCAGCGGTGCGGGGGTTGGTGAAGGTCTCCACAATCGCGGCATGACCATCGCCCCCTACCTCAAGACCATCGGCCGCGGCAAGGACGGCGCCCGCTCCCTCACCCGCGCACAGGCGCTCGACCTGATGACGCGCATCCTCGACGGCCGCGTCAGCGATCTCGAACTCGGCGGCTTCGCGCTGGCGATGCGGATCAAGGGCGAATCGGCGGACGAACTCTCGGCCTTTGTCGAAGCGGCGATGGTGCATACGCTGCCGCTGGCAGCGCCCTCGCCCGCCGTGCTGCTGCCGTCCTACAACGGCGCGCGCAAACTGCCCAACTTCACACCGCTGCTGGCGCTGCTGCTGGCACGCGAGGGCGTACCGGTGCTGGTCCATGGCCCGATCGACGACCCCGGGCGGGTCACCAGCGCGGCGGTCTTCACCGCACTCGGCCTGCCGCCTGCGGCCGATGCCGAGCGGGCCACAGCGCAATGGGCGCGCGGCGCACCGGTGTTCATGTCGATCGAGACACTGAACCGGCCGCTGGCGCAGTTGCTGGCACTGCGCCGCGTGCTCGGCCTGCGCAACAGCGGGCACACCATCGCCAAGATCCTGCCGGTGATGCCAGGCGCATTGCGGGTCGTCAACCACACGCACCCGGAATATGCGGTGAGCCTGTCGCAGTACCTGCGGGACAGCGGCGCCGACGCGGTGCTGATGCGCGGCACCGAAGGCGAGCCGGTGGCGGATGCACGCCGGCAACCGCGGCTGGATGTCTACCAGGCGGGGGCGCTGAACGCCGACCGCTCGGTCGCACCGCAGGAGGGTGTGCTGGTCGAACTGCCCGCACTGCCGGCAGCGATTGATGCAGAGACGACCGCGGCGCACATCCGCGCGGTGCTCGACGGTCAGATCGCGCTGCCCGACTCCATTGCGCGGCAGGTGCAGTGCCTGCGGGATGCGCTACTGCGCTGATGCCTCAGCGCTGCGGCCGGGTCAGCGGATGGACGTTGTTGGTCGGCCGCTCGGCGCGCAGATCGTAGCTCTCGGTGCCGGACTCGCGCAGGATGCACCCCTCCTTGACGACGATCACGTCCGTCCCCGTGAGGAAGGCAATTTGCCGCGAGATCTCCGCCGCCCGCTTCAAGGCCGCATAGGCGCCGAGCACCTCGGGTGCGATGTAGTTCTGGGTCAAGTGACCATTCCTCATGCGCCGCTCCAGTCCACCAATTTCGGGACCGGGCCCGCGTTGTCAAAATGAACCCAGAGGTCCACGAGATCCTTGTAGACCGCATGGAAGTTGTGCAGCCCGGCCTCGTAGCGGCGCCGCACGACATCGCCGGCCATCCGCATGCCGCCTTGGCGCACACGCTCGTTGACCCGGTGCTGTGCAACCTCGTAGGACGGCAGCGACAGAAACACCATCTGCACCACATAGCCCTTGCTGCGCCAGTCGGGGATCAGGCTGGCGTAGTCCCGGCTGCGCAGCGAGGTCTCGATGCCGAAGGTTTCGCGCAGCCGCAGCATGTCCTGGATGGTCATCTGCATCAGCTTGCTGGCCCGCATCGCCATGCGTTCGGGCGCGAAAGGCGACAGGCCCTGGGCGATCAGATCGGCATCGATGAAGTTCTTGCAGGCGGCTTCCTGCGGCAGATATTCCTTGGCGAACGTGGTTTTTCCTGCGCCTGGCGGGCCGGCAATGATGTGGATGCGAGGCATGTCCCGTCCGCTTCAGGTAGATGATTTGAACCAATTATGTAACTTGTCGTGACTTTTACTTCTTGATATTCTGAAGAAGAACTGAAAGCTGGGCGAAAAAAAGCCCCGCTCGAATGGGCGGGGCTGGATGCCGGATTTGCTGGCCAGATCCGGCAGATCCGGTTTATTTCGCCGTGACCAGATCCTTGATCTGCATCAGCGCAGCCGGATCTTCCATGGTCGTCAGATCGCCGGCATCGCGGCCTTCGCAGACGGCCTGGATCGCGCGGCGCAGCACCTTGCCCGAGCGCGTCTTGGGCAGCACGGTGACGAAGCGCACCCGCGCCGGGCGGGCCACGGCGCCGAGTTGCGCATCCACGACCTTGAAGATCTCGGCTTCCAGCTTGCGTTCCTCTTCGGCGGTCGTGACGCGGCTGGCATCCTTGACCACCACGAAGGCCATCGCGACCTGGCCCTTGAGCTGGTCGGCCACGCCCACCACCGCGACTTCGGCCACGTTGGCGTGGCTGGAGATGCTTTCCTCGATCTCGCGGGTGCCCAGGCGGTGGCCGGCGACGTTGATCACGTCGTCGGTGCGGCCGAGGATGAAGTAGTAGCCATCCTCGTCGCGCACGCCCCAGTCGAAGGTGCTGTACATCTGCCGGCCGGGGATGCTGGTCCAGTAGGTGCTGACAAACCGCTTGTCGTCGCCCCACACGGTCTGCAGGCAACCCGGCGGCAGCGGGCCTTCCACCGCCACGACGCCCTTCTTGTTCGCCTCGGTGATGGTCTCGCCGGTCGCCTCGTCGATCAGCTTCACGTCGTAGCCGTAGACCGCCTTGCCCGGCGAACCGAAGCGACTCGGTGCAGGCTCGACACCATTGCAGATCGCCATGATCGGCCAGCCGGTTTCGGTCTGCCAGTAGTTGTCCACGATCGGCTTGCCCAACGCCTCGGCGATCCACTTGGCGGTGGGCTCGTCGAGCGGCTCGCCGGCCAGGAACAGCGCCTTGAGGCTGGAGAGGTCGTACTTCGTCAGGAAGGCCGGGTCTTGCTTCTTCAGCACGCGCACGGCGGTCGGCGCCGAGAACATGACGGTGACCTTGTACTTTTCGACCAGGCTCCACCAGATGCCGGCGTCGGGGCGGGTCGGCATGCCTTCGTACATGATCGTCGCCATGCCGCCGATCAGCGGGCCGTAGATGATGTAGCTGTGGCCGACGACCCAGCCGATGTCGCTGGTGGAGAAGTAGGTCTCGCCCGGCTCGCCCATGTAGATGTGCTTCATCGACGCAGCCAGCGCGACCGTGTAGCCGGCGGTGTCGCGCTGCACGCCCTTGGGCTTGCCGGTGGTGCCGGACGTGTACAGGATGTAGGACGGGTGGTCGGAGGCGACCCATTCGCACGGAACGACGGCGTCCATGCACTGCGTGCGCAGCGTCGCGTAGTCCGCGTCGCGGCCCTCGACCTTGGCGTAAGGCGCCAGGCCCCGATCGACCATCACGACCGCGGCCGGCTTGCTGGTGGCAAGGCTGATGGCTTCGTCGAGCAGGTGCTTGTACGGCACGCTCTTGCCGCCGCGCATGCCGGCGTCGGCGCTGACGATGACCTTCGGCTGCGCGTCGTCGATGCGGCTGGCGAGGCTGTGGCTGGCGAAACCGCCGAACACCACCGAGTGGATCGCCCCGATGCGCACGCAGGCCAGCATCGCGAACGCCGCCTCCGGGATCATCGGCATGTAGATCAGCACGCGGTCGCCCTTGACCACGCCCTGGCTCTGCAGGATCGCGGCCATGCGCTGCACTTCGCCGTGCAGCTCGCGGAAGCTGTAGGTCTTCTCGGTGTTCGTTTCGGTCGAGACGAAGATCAGCGCGTTCTGGTCGGCGCGGTCTTTGAGGTGACGGTCGATCGCGTTGTGGCACAGGTTGGTCTGCCCGCCGGCGAACCAGGTGGCAAACGGCGGGTTGCTGTAGTCGCAGACCTGCGTGAACGGCTGGTGCCAGTCGATCAGGGCGGCCTGCTCGCCCCAGAAGCCTTCGCGGTCTTCGATGGAGCGGCGGTGAAATTCGGCGTAATTGGTATGCGCGGTGTGGACGGTCATGGGCTCTGTCTCCGGAGACTTCTCGGGGTCGGGTGAATTCTTAATTCAAAATCACGCGGCTGACAGGGGACTGTCACCTGTTGCCCGACACGCGCATCGACCGTCAGCCGAGTGCGGCAATCACCTCTGCTGGCGCCTGCACCAGTTCGATCAGCACGCCTTCACCACCGATCGGAAACTCGTCGCTCGCCTTCGGGTGGATGAAGCAGATGTCGAAGCCGGCCGCGCCCTTGCGGATGCCGCCCGGCGCGAACCGCACGCCGTTCGCGGTCATCCACTCGACCGCCAGCGGCAGGTTGTCCACCCACAGGCCGACGTGGTTCAGCGGCGTGGCGTGGACAGCGGGTTTCTTGTCGATGTCCAGCGGCTGCATCAGATCGACCTCGATGGCGGTCGGGCCGTCGCCGAGGGCGCAGATGTCCTCGTCCACGTTCTCGCGTTCGCTGACGAAGGTGCTCTTGACCGACAGGCCGAAGATGTCCACCCAGAGGGATTTCAGGCGCTGCTTGTCGGGGCCGCCGATGGCGATCTGCTGGAGGCCGAGGATCTTGAAGGGTTTGGGGGTGCTCATGATGTTCCTCCGCCTCACTCGAACCGCAGGATCGGCTGGTCCACGCTCAGGCTCTCGCCCTTCTTCGCCAGCACCTCGGCGACCACGCAGTCCTGCGCGGCGACGAGGATGTTCTCCATCTTCATCGCCTCGATCACCGCCAGCTTCTCCCCGGCCTGCACCTTCTGGCCGACCACCACCGGCACGTCCGCCAGCAGGCCCGGCATCGGCGACAGCAGCGACTTGCTGGTGTCGGGCGGTGCCTTGTAGGGCATCAGCTTCATCATCTGCGCAGCGCGCGGGCTGAGCACCAGCGCGTCGATCTGCGTGCCGTTGTGGGCGACGCGGATGGCGAGCGGGGCCTTGGCCGAGCCGCGCTCCACCTGCGCGGTGAACGGCACGCCGTTGCACACGCCGGTCATCAGCAGGTCACCGAGCTTGGTGTGGCTGCGGATCGCGTAGGTGCGGTCGCCGATCAGCACGTTGGCGGTGGCGGCGGGTGCGTCGTAGCCGCTGACTTGAACCTCGTGGTAGATGTGCTGGCCCAGCGCACCGAGGACGGCCACGACCAGGTCCGGCGCGGTCTTGGCGCCGTGGCCGGGCAACTGGCCGCTGATGCCGGCGGCGCGCTCGCGGGCCTTGCGGCGCACGAAGGCGGCGAGGGCGACGAGGAACAGCGGGTCGTCGTGCGGCACGTCCTCGGCCTTGAAGCCGTGGCTGTAGTGCTCGGCGATGAAGCCGGTGTTGAAGTCGCCCGTGACGAACTTCGGGTGGGCCAGCAGCGCGGCCTGGAAGGGGATGTTGCTGCCGACGCCGCGGATCACGAAGCCGTTCAGCGCCTCGCGCATCCTGGCAATGGCTTCCGTGCGGTCACGCCCATGGACGATCAGCTTGGCGATCATCGAGTCGTAGAACATCGGGATCTCGCCGCCTTCGTAGACGCCCGTGTCCACGCGCACGCCGCCGAACCTGCCTTTCTCGTAGACCGCACCTTGCAGCGTCTCGGTCCCTTGCACCAGATCGGCCGCCGGCGGCGCGTAACGCACCAGTCGGCCGGTCGAGGGCAGGAAATTGCGGAACGGGTCTTCCGCGTTGATGCGGCACTCGATCGACCAGCCCTCGCGCTTCACGTCGGCCTGCGTCAGCGCCAGCGCCTCGCCGGCGGCCACGCGGATCATCTGCTCGACGAGGTCCAGCCCGGTGATGCACTCGGTGACCGGGTGCTCGACCTGCAGCCGGGTGTTCATCTCCAGGAAGTAGAAATCCTGGTCCTTGCCGACGACGAACTCGACCGTGCCCGCCGACTGGTACTTCACCGCCTTGGCCAGCGCCACCGCCTGCTCGCCCATCGCCTTGCGGGTGGCGTCGCTGATGAAGGGGCTGGGCGCTTCCTCGATGACCTTCTGGTGGCGGCGCTGGATCGAGCACTCGCGCTCGTTCAGGTACAGCGTGTTGCCGAACGAGTCCGCCAGGATCTGGATCTCGATGTGACGCGGCTCCAGCACGTACTTCTCGATGAACACGCGGTCATCGCCGAAGCTGTTGCGCGCCTCGTTGCGGCACGACGAGAAGCCCTCGAACGCCTCCTTGTCGTTGAACGCCACGCGCAAGCCCTTGCCGCCGCCACCCGCCGACGCCTTGATCATCACCGGATAGCCGATGTCGCGGGCGATCTCCACGGCGCGCTCGGCCGACTCGATGGCGTCGTTCCAGCCGGGAATGGTGCTGACGTTGGCTTCCTTGGCGAGCTTCTTGGACGCGATCTTGTCGCCCATCGCCGCGATGGAATAGTGCTTCGGGCCGATGAAGACGATGCCCTCTTCTTCCAGCCGGCGAGAGAACGCCTCGTTCTCGGACAGGAAGCCGTAGCCTGGATGCACGGCCTGCGCCCCCGTGGCCTTGCACGCGGCGATGATCTTGTCGGCGACCAGGTAGGACTCGCGCGACGGCGCCGGGCCGAGCAGCACCGCTTCGTCGGCGAGTTCGACGTGGCGGGCGTCCTTGTCGGCCTCGGAGTAGACGGCGACCGTCTGGATGCCCATCTTGCGGGCGGTCTGGATGACGCGGCAGGCGATTTCGCCGCTGTTGGCGATCAGGATCTTGGTGAACATGGTCTTGTCTCCTTGCCGACTCACAGCGGGATGTTCCCGTGCTTGCGCCACGGGTTGTCGAGCTTCTTGTCCTTGAGCATCACGAGCGAGCGGCAGATGCGCTTGCGCGTTTCATGCGGCTGGATCACGTCGTCGATGAAGCCGCGTGCGCCCGCCACGAACGGGTTGGCGAAGCGGGCCTTGTATTCGGCTTCCTTGGCGGCCAGCTTGGCTGGGTCGCCCTTGTCCTCGCGGAAGATGATCTCGACCGCGCCCTTGGCGCCCATCACGGCGATCTCGGCGTTGGGCCAGGCGAAGTTGACGTCGCCGCGCAGGTGCTTCGAAGCCATCACGTCATAGGCGCCGCCGTAGGCCTTGCGCGTGATCACCGTCACCTTCGGCACCGTGCACTCGGCATACGCGTAGAGCAGTTTGGCGCCGTG
>JBEANV010000391.1:0-3767 GCA_041165285.1 Pseudomonadota bacterium
AGCGTGGCGACCCGCCCGCACTGCTCCAGTTGGGCCTCGCCCTCCAGCATGTAGCTCACCAGCAGATCTTCCGACTCGTCGGCGCGCAGATCCTGCATCCGGCGCTCGTAGCGCAGCGCACTGCAGCGGATGTCGCTCACCTCGACGGCACCCAGCACCGTGCGCTCCAGTTGTGCCGCGAAGGGCGCATCCTTCAGGCGGCGCCCAGCTGCGTGCGGATAGAAGCGGCACACCAGTTGCACCCAGTAATCGACGCGCTCGCGCTCGCAGATGTGCGTGGTGTCAAAGTGGCTGACCATGTGGTTGTCTCCGTTGTCTTTCGCTAGTTTCTGATGAATGCATTTGTTTATGGTTAGTGATTAACCCTCGCCAAGGGTTCGCTAGACTCTGGCTACATGCTCTCTGCCAACCTGTTCCCTGTCGTCCCCTCGCGCCACGGCATCGCCTGCGCCGGCAGCTGGATGGTCGATGTCAACTGCTCGATCCGTGGCTGGCCGCAGGAGCAGACGCTGGCCACCATCGCCGTGCAGACCCGCGACGGCGGCGGCCCGGCGCACAACGTCGCGGTCGATCTGGCGCGGCTGGATCCGACGCTGCCGCTGTGGGGCATGGGCGCGATCGGCGAGGACGAGGCGGGGCGGCAACTGCGCGAAGTCTGCGCCCGGCACCGCATCGACGCCACCGGCCTGCGCCGCTTCGACGCCGACGCCACCGCGCAGACCTACGTGATGACCGACCTCGCCACCGGGCGGCGCACCTTCTTCCATCACCAGGGCGCCAATGCGCGGCTGGTGCCGGGTGATTTTGACTTCAGCGCGGTGTCGGCCCGCTGGCTGCACCTCGGCGCACCGGGCCTGCACGAGCGGCTCGACGGCGGAGCGGACGGCGGCTGGGCGGCGGTGCTGCAGGCGGCGCGGCGGGCCGGGCTGCGCACCAACCTGGACGTGATCTCGACCGAGCCGCAGCACATGCGCGCGCGTCCTGCCATGCCTGCCGCACCTCGACAGCCTGGTCATCAACGACTACGAGGCGGCGGCGCTGACCGGGCTGGCGGTGATGCAGGGCGAGCGGGCCGACGCCGCCGTGGCGCTGCAGGCCGCCCGCGTGCTGCAGGCGCAGGGGCCGGCGCTGGTGGTGGTGCATTTCCCCGAGGGCTGCGTGGCCGCGACCGCCGAGGGCCACGGCCTGCACCAGCCCTCGCTCCAGGTGCCGCCCGAGGCCGTGCAGGGCAGCAACGGCGCGGGCGATGCGTTCACGGCCGGGTTGCTGCTGGCGCTGCACGAGGGGCTGGCGCTGGAGGACGGCCTGCGGCTGGCGGCGTGCGCGTCGGCGTCGGCGCTGCGTTCGCTGTCGGCGACAGGGGCGGTCGGCACGCGCGACGAGTGCCTGTCGCTGGCGGTGTCGTGGGGCTGGCGGCCCGCTGTCGTGGTCTGTCGTGGCGAAAATGGGGTGGTGTCGGCACAGTGAAGCCTCGTTCCTGTCACCACCTTGCCACCTCACCGTTTCAACCCCACCCCAGCGAAAGCAGCAGCATGTTGATCCAGAAGATGCGTCTCCAACACGGATGGTCCCAGCAGCAACTGGCCGAGGCCAGCGGGCTGAGCACCCGCACGGTCCAGCGCATCGAGTCGGGTCATCCGGCCAGCACGGAATCGCTGAAATCGCTGGCGGCGGTGTTCGGTGTGGAGTGGTCCACCCTGAACCCGGAGCCTGCCATGACCGCCCAAGCCACCCACCCCGACTTCCCTGATGTGGCCGCCGTGCGTGCCGACCTCGGCGCCCCCGTGAACCTGGCGGTGCGCACCGAACGCGAAGAGCGCGATGCCTTTGCCCATGTGCGCCGGCTGCGTGGCTTTTACCTGCACCTGTCCAAGTACGTGATGGTCGTGTCCCTCTTGGTCGTCGTGAACCTCGTCACTTCGCCGCATCGGTTGTGGGTGCAGTGGGTCATAGCGGGCTGGGGCGTCGGCTTGCTGTTCCATGCCTCCCGTGTGTTCCGCCTCGACTGGCTGCTCGGCGCCGCCTGGGAGCGGGCGCAGGTGGAAAAGCGTTTGGGGCGTCCCCTGTCGTGACGCATCGTGACGCACGGGCCGCTGCACATTGACAACACGAATTTCGTGCAACACGAACTCAGTGGTAAAATTCATCCATGAAAAACGTCACGATCACCATGGAAGACCATGTGGCCGATTGGGCGCGCATGGAAGCCGCTCGACGAAACACGAGCGTGTCGCGCCTGCTGGGTGAAATCCTGGCCGAGAAGATGCGCCATGACGACTCCTACGCACAGGCCATGCGCGAAGCCCTGGCGTTCACGCCGATTCCTTTCGAGCGTCCGTACCTGTCGCGGGACGAGGTCTATGCCGAGCGACTTGACCGTTTTCGTTGACACCAATGTCCTGCTGTATGCGCAGGATCCCCGCGTGCCGGACAAGCAGGTGCGGGCGTCGGCCTGGATCGCGCATTGCTGGCGCGAAGGCTGTGGTCGTCTGAGCACGCAGGTGCTCAACGAGCTGTATGTCAACTTGCGCCGCACCGCCCCGCAACTCGACTTGGCCGAAGGTCGTGCCCTGGTGCGGCGTTACCGGACCTGGCGACCGTGGACGGTCGATGACACCACGGTCGATCTGGCCTGGACGCTGCAAGACCGTTTTGCGCTGAGCTACTGGGACGCGCTGATGGTGGCTGCCGCGCAGCAGCAAGGCTGCCGCTACCTGCTCACCGAAGACCTGCAGCATGGTCAGCAGATGGACCGGCTGCAGATCCTCAATCCGTTTGTTGTCGGGACCGAGGTTCTTGACATGCCCTTATCCCCGCCATGACCGCACTTCTTGCACTCCCCGACCGCCTCACGACCACGCTCCGCCAGGATGTCCAGGGCATGCACGCCTACGCGGTGCAACCCAGCGCCGGCTTCATCAAGCTCGACGCGATGGAGAACCCGTTCACGCTGCCCCCCGTGCTGCAAGCCGAACTCGGGCAACGCCTCGGTGCGGTGGCGATCAACCGCTATCCCGGCGGGCGCATCGACGAACTGAAGACCGCTTTGGCCGACCACATCGCGATGCCCGACGGCTGCGCGCTGATGCTGGGCAACGGCTCGGACGAACTGATCTCGCTGCTGGCGCTGGCCTGTGACGTGCCCGGCGCGACGATCCTCGCGCCGGTGCCAGGCTTCGTGATGTACGCGATGTCGGCGCAGTTGCAGGGGCTGAATTTCGTCGGCGTGCCACTGACTGCCGATTTCGCGCTGGACGAGGCCGCGATGCTGGCCGCCATCGAAGAGCACCGCCCCGCGATCACCTACATCGCCTACCCGAACAACCCCACCGCCAACCTGTTCGACGACGCCGTGATCGAGAAGATCGTGGCCGCCGTCGGTGCGCAGAACGGCTTGGTCGTGTTCGACGAGGCGTACCAGCCGTTTTCGTCGCGCACCTGGCTGCCGCGGGCGGGCGAGCATGACCACGTTCTGGTGATGCGCACCCTGAGCAAGTTCGGCTTGGCAGGCATCCGGCTGGGCTACATGGTCGGCCCGGCCGCGCTGATCGCCGAGATCGACAAGGTGCGCCCGCCGTACAACGTCAGCGTGCTGAACGCCGAGGCCGCGCTGTTCGCGCTGGAACACGCCGACGAATACGCCCAGCAGGCCGCGGTGCTGCGCAGCGAGCGCGAGCGGCTGCAGGCGGCGTTGAGCGACATCCCCGGCGTGCAGGCATGGCCGAGCGAGGCGAACATGATCCTGGTCCGCGTGGCCGATTCGAAGG
>JBEANV010000392.1:0-2504 GCA_041165285.1 Pseudomonadota bacterium
GCGGCGAGCTGGCATTCGGGACGGTCGATGCGTGGCTGCTGTGGCAGTTGACGGGCGGCAGGGTCCACGCCACCGACATGAGCAACGCAGCGCGCACGATGTTGTTCGACATCGGCGCCAACCGCTGGGATGCGGCGATGCTGGCGCGGCTGGACATCCCGGCGTCGGTGCTGCCCGCCGTGCATCCGTCGAGTCATGTGTTCGGCGAAACGGACGCGGCGCTGTTCGGCGTGTCGATTCCCGTGGCGGGCATGGCGGGCGACCAGCAGAGCGCGCTGTTCGGGCAGGCGTGTTTCACGGCGGGATTGGCCAAGAACACCTACGGCACCGGCTGTTTCATGCTCATGCACACGGGCACCCAGCGCCCCGTGTCGCACAACGGCCTGCTCACGACGAGTGCGGCGCAGACCGGCCCAACGCCCGAGTTCGCGCTCGAAGGCAGCGTCTTCATCGGCGGCGCGGTGGTGCAGTGGCTGCGCGACGGGCTGAACGCGATCCGCGGCAGCGGCGAGGTGCAGGGCCTGGCGGAGAGCGTGCCGGACGCGGGCGGCGTGGTGTTCGTGCCGGCCTTCACCGGGTTGGGCGCACCGTACTGGCAGCCGGACGCCCGCGGCGCCATCGTCGGCCTGAGCCGCGGCACGACGGTGGCGCACATCGCCCGTGCCGCGCTGGAGAGCATCGCCTTCCAGAGCACCGCGCTGCTGCAGGCCATGAGCCGCGACGCGGTCGCCAATGGTGGCGCGGCCGTGACGGAGCTGCGGGTGGACGGCGGCGCCTGCGTCAACAACCTGCTGATGCAGTTCCAGGCCGATCTGCTGGGCATCCCGGTCGTGCGCCCGCAGGTGACGGAGACGACGGCGCTCGGCGCGGCCTACCTCGCCGGGCTGGCCACGGGGGTGTGGCATAGCCGGGAGGAGCTGTCGGCGCAGTGGCGCGTGGAACGCCGTTTCCTGCCGACGATGGCGCGCGACCGCGCCGATGAACTGATGGCGCAGTGGGCGAGGGCGGTGCGGCAGACGCTGACGCACTGACGCCGGCAGGATTCAGCCCGGAGCGGCCGGACGCAGCAGCGGCGCGAGCAGGTCGTCGATCAGCAGCAGCACGTCGTAGACCGCGTACTGCAGGTTGATGCGCAGCGCAGCGCCGCCTGTGCCGGTGTCGCGGGTCAGCGCGGCCCAGATCGCCTGCAGCGTGGGTTGATCGGGCGGGCCGCTGCCGAGCAGCGGCTGCAGCAGCCCACGCTCCAGCCCGGTGGCCAGCAGCGCGCCGAGCTGTTCGCGCAGGGCATCCAGCTTCGACAGGGTCTGGCGGTAGTCCGCGCCGATCTGCGCTTCGGCGGTGGTGAGCACCCGGAACACCGTGCGGCGCACGCCGTCGCGGCGCGGGCGCATCGGCTCCAGCGTCACCGGGTCGGTGCCGCGGCGGGCGGTCACCAGCTCGGCGCCCATGGCCAGGAAGCGGGCCTGCAGGTCGTGCCGGCCCTGGCGTTCATAGAGCGCGGCGGCCGAGGCGAGCAGGGCGGAGACCGCGCCGTCCACGTCGCCGTCCCCCGCGTTGTAGCGCGCGAGCTGCCGGCCGAGATCGACCAGCAGGGTGTCGGTCTGCGCGAGCTGGTGGTGCAGGATCGGCCGCATGGGGGGTCACCGATCCGGCGTCATTCGAACTCGACGATCTGGCTCACCTGGCCGGTGGTGTCGTCCCGGACCGAGCGCACGAAGAAGCCTTCCTCGATCAGCTCGGCCTTGATCGTGAACACCGAGGTGGCGTCGCTGCCGTTCTTGATGAGGTTGGTTTCCGGATCGACCAGCAGGTTGTCGATGCCCACCTTGTCCACCACGACCGCGCCCTTGATGCCGGCCAGGATCTCGGTGTATGCCTGCTTCGAGAGTTCGTTGTTCGGGCTGTACTTCTGGTACAGCTCGACCAGCTTGCGCTCGTTCAGCCACAGCTGGAGGATCGTGCCCCAGGCGTAGCTGACCATGCCCTCCGGGTGGCCCAGGTCGTTGCTGGTGAGCAGGGCCTCGTGGAGCAGCTTGATGGCCTCGCCGCTGCTCTGCGGGGTATCGCCGCGGGAGGAGGTGCCGGCGGGCGCGCTGGTGGATGTGTGGATGGATTTGCGGTTCAGAAAATCCAGCTTGATGAGGTCCGGCTTGACCAGGATCCGGCCGCCCGCGGCGCGCAGCGTGTACTCGATGCTGGCGAGCTTGCCGCCGATGAAGTCCACGAAGGTGCGCGCCGGCATCGTGAACTTCAGCGTCGAGGTGTAGCGCGCCCCGGCGATCAGCACGGGAATAGTCAGCTCCATCTTCGGGATCTTGAAGCGGGGCGCCGTGAAGTGCTGCAGCACCGGATCCTGTGCGTAGGCGAGGGCGACCTGCCGGGCGTACTCGTCCGACATCTGCCGCGCCTTGATCAGCTCGCGGAAGATGTAGCCGGTGTAGTCGGACAGCGTGATCTCGGACATGGCGGTGTCTCGCAGCGGGCGGTCAGGCGGCCAGCATGTT
>JBEANV010000393.1:0-2928 GCA_041165285.1 Pseudomonadota bacterium
CGGCAGGTCGTCGCCGTAATAGTCGCTGTCGTAGGCCAGCGCACCAAATTCAGCGCCGTGGTCGGCGACGAGGCGGCGGGTGTTGGGGCTGTCGCGGCCGGTGTACCAGCCGAGCGGGCGCTCGCCGGTCAGCCGCTCGATGATCGCCATCGCCTCGTCCATGTGGGCACGCTCGGTGGCCGCGTCGATGTTCTGGTAATGGATCCACTTCAGCCCGTGGCAGGCGATCTCGTGGCCCAGCTCGCGGAACGCCGCCGTCACCTCGGGCGACCGCTGCAAGGCCGTGGACACGCCGAAGACCGTCAGCGGCAGGCCGCGCCGCTCGAACTCCCGCAGGATGCGCCAGACGCCGACCCGCGCGCCGTATTCGTAGATGCCCTCCATGCTCAGGTGCCGCGCCGCGAACGCGGGCGGGTTGAACATCTCGGAGAGGAACTGCTCGCTGCCCGCGTCGCCGTGCAGCACCGAGTTCTCGCCGCCCTCCTCGTAGTTCAGCACGAACTGCACGGCGACCCGCGCCTGTCCGGGCCATTGCGCGTGCGGCGGGTGGCGGCCGTGTCCGAGCAGGTCACGGGGATAGCGGGATTCACGGGGTTCACCGGGGTGTGATGCAGTGCTCATGGTTCATCATGGTTCGATGTGATTGACGCGTATTCCAAAGTGTATACACTTTTGGAATTGGCGCACATCCGCGCCAACCCCTCCCGAATTGAACACCACTCCACCCCACAAAGGACCGCAATGGGACGACTCAGCACCCATGTGCTCGACACGATGAACGGCTGCCCGGCGGCGGGCATGGCGGTGCGGCTGGAGCGGCTGTTGCCCGACGGCCGCACTGAGCCGCTGCACACGCTCACGCTCAACGACGACGGCCGCAACCCCGATGGCCCGCTGCTCGCGGCGGACGCGATGGTGGCCGGGCGTTACCGGCTGGTGTTCGCGGTGGCAGCGTATTTCCGCGCCCGGGGCGTGCTGCTGCCGGAGCCGGCATTTCTGGACGAAGTGCCGATCGAGTTCGGGTTGGCCGACGTGAACGGGCATTACCACGTCCCGCTGCTCGTCAGCCCGTGGGCGTATTCGACTTATCGGGGATCGTGACGCGATGGAAGCCTATTCGCTCTATGCGCCCTATCTGCTCGACTGGGCCAACCTGCTGCTGCGCTGGGTCCACGTCATCACGGCGATCGCCTGGATCGGCTCGTCGTTCTACTTCGTCTTCCTCGACAACAGCCTGACCCCGCCCGAAGACCCCGCCCTGCGCGAAAAAGGCGTCGGCGGCGAACTCTGGGCGGTCCACGGCGGCGGTTTCTACCACCCGCAGAAATACCTCGTCTCGCCGAAGAAGCTGCCCGAGCACCTGCACTGGTTCTACTGGGAGAGCTACTCCACCTGGCTGACCGGCTTCGGGCTGTTCACGGCGCTCTACCTGTTCAACGCCGGCACCTTCCTGATCGACAAGAGCGTGTACGACTGGTCGCCGATGGCCGCCATCGGCACGGCGCTCGGCTTCCTCGCCAGCTTCTGGGTGGTCTACGACGTCATCTGCCGCGCCTTCGGGCAGAAGAAGAACGGCGACCTGATCGTCGGCGTCGGGGTGTTCGCGTTCGTGGTGTTCGCGGCGTGGCTGGCGTGCCAGCTGTTCGCCGGGCGCGCCGCCTTCCTGCTGGTGGGCGCGATGATGGCCACGTCGATGAGCGCCAACGTGTTCTTCTGGATCATCCCCGGCCAGCGCACCGTCGTCGCCCAACTGCGCGCCGGCCAGCCGGTCGAAGCCATCCACGGCCAGCGCGCCAAGCAGCGCAGCGTCCACAACACCTACTTCACGCTGCCGGTGCTGATCGCGATGCTGTCCAACCACTACGGCTGGCTGTACCAGGCGCCGCACAACTGGCTGGTGCTGGTGCTGTTCATGCTGGCCGGCGCGCTGATCCGCCACAGCTTCGTCGCGCGCCACAAGCAGCTCGCGCAGGGCAAACCGGTGTCGTGGGCCCACGCCATCGCCGGCACGCTGATCCTGGTCGTGCTGGCGGTGTGGCTGGCGCCGAAGCCGTCCGCGGTCAGTGCACAGCCGGTCGCCGCGGTCACCTTCGCCGAGGTCAAGGCGGTGGTGGACCAGCGCTGCGTGCTCTGCCACAACGCGCAGGTGCAGAACAAGAACATCCAGTTGCACACGCCCGAGCTGATCAAGCAGAACGCGCAGGCGCTCTACCAGCAGGCCGTCGTGCTCAAGGTCATGCCGATGAACAACGCCACGCAGATCACCGACGCCGAGCGCACGGTGCTCAAGCGCTGGTTCGAGGCCGGCGCCCCCACGGCGCCCTGATTCCCTTCCCCTGTTCCTGACCGGCTGGCGCTTCGGGCAGCCAGTCGACGCCGCTGCATTGCCCGAACAACACGAGGAGACAAGCATGACGACATCCACAGTCCACCCGGTGGACGAGAGACTGCCCACCGGCCGGCTGGCCGCGCTGGGCCTGCAGCATGTGCTGGTGATGTACGCCGGCGCGATCGCGGTGCCGCTGATCGTCGGGCGGGCGCTCAAGCTCACGCCGGAGCAGGTGGCGATGCTGATCTCGGCCGACCTGTTCTGCTGCGGGCTGGTGACGCTGATCCAGTCGCTGGGTTTCGGGCGGCTGTTCGGCATCAAGCTGCCGGTGATGATGGGCGTGACCTTCGCCGCGGTCGGGCCGATGGTGGCGATGGCCAACGCGAACGGCGGCGTGGACGGCGCGAGGGCGATCTTCGGCGCCATCATCGGCGCGGGCGTGGTCTCGATGCTGATCGCGCCGCTGATGAGCCGGCTGCTGCGCTACTTCCCGCCCGTGGTCACCGGCACGATCATCGCGATCATCGGCATCAGCCTGATGCGCGTCGGCGTGGGCTGGGCGCTGGGCGGGCCGCCGAACCTGGCGCAGAGCGTCGATG
>JBEANV010000394.1:0-4076 GCA_041165285.1 Pseudomonadota bacterium
CTGCGCGACGCCGTCGATGGTCGAGAAGCTCGGCGAGATCAGGTTCTCGGCAAAGTCGTTCAGGTCCGACAGGTTCATCGACGGCGAGGTCAGCGCCACCAGCAGCACCGGCGCATCGGCCGGGTTGACCTTGCGGTAGGACGGCGGGTTGGTCATGTCGGCCGGCAGCGCGCGCTGGGCACGCAGCAGGGCGGCCTGCACGTCCACGGCGGCGGCGTCGATGTTGCGCGACTCCTCAAACTCCAGCGTCAGCGAGGTGCTGCCCAGCGTGCTGGTCGATGAGATCACCGACAGGCCGGCGATGGTCGAGAACTGCTTTTCCAGCGGCAGCGCCACCGAGCTGGCCATCGTGTCCGGGCTGGCGCCGGGCAGGTCCGCGCTGACCTGGATCACCGGCGTGTTGTAGCTCGGCAGGGCGGCCACCGGAATCTTGCCCAGCGCCACCAGCCCGCCGAGCACGATCGCCAGGTTGAGCAGCACCGTCATCACCGGACGGCGGATGAACTGTTCGGTCAGTCTCATCGCGAGGCTCCGCTGGCCGCTTGCGGCGCTGAAGCGGCCGTGCTGGCAGGGCCGCTGGCGGCACCACTGGCCGCGTCGGCGCTGCCCTTGGCCCCCTTGCCGGGGTTGTAGGCGACTTCCTTCACCGCCGTGCCGGGGCGCAGGTTCTGCTTGCCTTCGACAACGATCTTGTCCCCGGCCGCCACGCCCTCGACCACGACCTGCTCACCCAGCGGCTGGCGCATCTGCACGGGGACGAGCTGTGCCTTGCCCTCGGCATCGACGGTGTAGACCGAGCGCTCGTTGCCCCGCACGATCACGGCGGCCTGCGGGATGATGACGGCGTCCTTGACCGTGCGCAGCGTCAGCTTGACGGTCACGTACTGGCCGGGCCAGAGCTGCCGGCCTTCGTTGACCAGCGTGCCCTTGACGCGGATGGTGCCGGTCGAGGCGTCCACGCCGCTGTCGATGAAGCTGACGTGGCCGGGCAGGGCGGCGGCCGGCTGGCCGCGGCGCTCGCCGGGTGTCTGCACGGTCAGGGGTACGCCGCCTTCCTTCGACAAGTCCTTGTCGGCCTTGCGCAACAGGCCGAGCTGGGCCTCCGGTAGCGTGAAACTCACGCCGATCGGGTCCATCTGCGTCAGCGTCACCAACGCGGCGCCACCGGGTTGCACCAGGCTGCCCTTGACGACGTTGACCGCGCCGGCCCGGCCGCTCATCGGCGCCTTGAGCACGTTGTTGCTCAGGGCGACCTCGCTGGACTGGATGCCCGCCTGGCTGGCGCGCACGGCGGCGAGCTGGGCGTCGAGCTGGGTCTGGAGCGTATCGACGGCGTTGCGGGCGATGAAGTTCTGCTCGAACAGCTCCTTGGCGCGGGCGAGCTGGCGCTCGATGTCGGCCTGCGTGGCCTTGTCCTTGGCGAGCTGTGCCTTGGCTTTTTCCAGGTTGGCACGTTCGGCGCGGTCGTCGAGCTTGAACAGCAGCGCGCCGCGCTTGACGGGCTGGCCTTCCTTGACCTCGACCTCGGTGACGACACCGGTGGTCAGCGGCCGGATCTCGACGCTGTCGAGCGCCACCACGCTGCCCGCCGCCTCGATCGACACCGGCACGTCACGCTGCTGCGCGAGTGCGACGCCCACGGTCTGCGGTCCCCCCCGTCCACCGGCCGCCGCCGACGCGCCACCTGGCGCCGATCCGGCGGCCATCGGGGCATCGGCTGCTGCCGGGGTTTTCTTGAGCCACCAGTATGTTCCGCCGGCTGCACCGGCGACGATCAGGAGGGCTGCGATTGCTTTGGTCTTCATGTCTCTTCCAGCCAGGGATACGGCGCGCAGGGGGTCGGGCGCTGGGCGGTGTGCAATCTATCACTGGCACGTTAATGTTGTGTCAAGGGTTCTACTGACGGGCGCTGGTCGATCTCTGATCCTGGCCCGCCGCACAGGCTGCGCCAGATCCCGTCTCGCTGCCATTGCCGGCACCAGCCGGGCAGATCCGCGGCAGGCATCGGCCGCGCAATGCCATAACCCTGCGCGAGATGACACCCCATGGCGCGCAAGGCCGCGCCGTGTTCCATCGTCTCGACACCCTCGGCAATGACACGCCGACGGAAGGCCGCCGCCAACTGGATCACCCCCTGCACGATGCTCAGGTCATCTTGGTCGGTCAGCATGTCCCGCACAAAGCTCTGGTCGATCTTCAGTGTCTGCACCGGCAGCTTGCGCAGATAGGTCAGCGACGAATACCCCGTGCCGAAATCGTCCAGCGAGAACCCCACCCCCAATGCCAGGCACTGGTTCAGGGTGTCCACAGCCTTCTGCATGTCGGCGATGGCGGCGGTCTCCAGCACCTCCAGCTCCAGATTCGACGGACGCACGCCGGGGTGGCGACCCAGGGTCAGCGCCAGACGGTCGCAGAAGTCGGGGCGCATCAGGTGGTGCGCGCTGACGTTGACGCTGATCGGAAGGTCCAGCCCTTGCGCGGCCCAGGTTTCGATCTGGCGCAGCGCGGTCTTGATGACCCACTCGCCCAGCGGCTGCTCCAGGTCGCTGCCATGCAAACAAGGCAGGAACTCGCCCGGCGACAGCAGTCCGCGCTCCGGATGGCGCCAGCGGATCAACGCCTCCGCACCGATCACCTGGCCATTCGACAGATCCACCTTGGGTTGGTAGAACAGCACGAACTCGTCCAGGTTCATCGCCTCTTCCAGCTGGTGCAATTGTTCAAGGCGAAGCTGCGTCAGGCGGTCGGTCTCGGGATCAAATAGCTGGTAGCGGTTCTTCCCGCCCTGCTTGGCGAGCAGCATGGCATGGTCGGCATGCCGCAACAGGGTATCGGGGTCGGCATGGTCCGCCGGATACAGGCTGGCGCCGATGCTGGCCGATGTGCTGAGGTGGTGCTCGCCCACCTGGATGGGTTGCCGCACGGTGTCCAGGATGCGCTCCAGCACCTGCACCCCAGCCTCTGCAGACCCCAGCTCGGACAAGAGCACGACAAATTCGTCGCCCCCCAGCCGTGCGAGCGTGTCTTCGCCTCGCAGGACCGCCTTCACGTTCTCGGCGATGCCCAGCAGGAAACGGTCACCCACCTCGCGGCCATGCTGGTCATTGATCCGCTTGAATTCGTCGAGATCCAGCACGCACACCGCGCTCTGCCAGCCGTGGCGATCCGCGCGAAGGATCATCTGTTGCAGGCGGTCCGACAGCAGCCGCCGGTTGGGCAGCCCGGTGAGCACGTCGTAGTGGGCCACATGGTCCAGCTCGGAGGCATGCGCCTTGGCCCGGGTGATGTCCGTGTGTGTCCCCGACATCACCAGCGGCACGCCGGCACTGCTGCGCTGCACGATGCCCCCACGCGTCAGGATCCAGCGCCAGCCGCCGTCCTTGGTGCGCACCCGCAGTTCAAATTCGTGCTTGGACGACAGACCCGTCATGTGGTCCTCGATGGCGCGCATCGCCTTCGGCAGGTCGTCCGGGTGGATCAGCGTCGCCCATTGGGTGACGTCGATCTTCATCTCGCCGGGGTTGTAGCCGAGCATGGTCTCCCAGCGGGCACTGACCTGGAAGTGGTCGGTCTGCAGATCCCAGTCCCAGTAGCCCTGGTCGGCACCCTCCAGCACGCGGGAGAGCCGGGCTTCGCTGGCGCGCAGGGCGGCTTCCATCTTGCGCCGCTCGGTGATGTCCGTGCCGAGGACGTAGTAGCCCTCGACGCCGCCTGCCGCGTTGAACTTGGGCTCGTACTGGATGACCTGCCAGACGCCGGGGAATGGCTCCCAGTCGTAGGTGGTCGATTGCCCCTGCAGCGCACGTTCAATCAGTGGTTTGGCAATGCCGTAACGCACGTCCCCCAGCACCTCGCAGACCGCACGGCCCGTGAGGTCACGGTCGCCCGGTGCAAAAGTCAGCTGGTAGCGGGTGTTGGCGAATCCGTAGCGCTGGTCCGCGTCCACGAAGGCGATCATGGCCGGCACGTTGTCGATGACGCTGCGCAGATGGCTCTCACGGTCGGCGAGCAGTGCGGTGCGCTCGGTCACGCGTTGTTCGAGCAGCAGATTCTGATCCTTGATGCTGCGCTGGGCC
>JBEANV010000395.1:0-3661 GCA_041165285.1 Pseudomonadota bacterium
GCTTCCGAGCTGGCCCGCGAGCGTGTCGAAGACGCCCGCAACCTGCTGAAGGAAGGCGACGACGTCTCCGCCATGATCATCAACATCGACCGCAAGACGCGTTCGATCCAGTTGTCGATCAAGGCCAAGGACAGCATCGAGCAGCAAGAAGCCCTGCAGCGCCTGTCGGTGGACAACCGCGAGACCGTTGGCAATGCCGGCACCACCAGCCTGGGCGCCCTGCTCAAGGCCAAGCTGGACCAAGGCAACTGATCGAGTGAACGCCTGCTGAACACCACGACCCTCGCTGCATGACCCGCTCCGACCTCGTCACCCTGCTGGCCAACCGTTTTGGCCAGCTCACGCACCGCGATGCCGAGTTCGCCGTCAAGACGATGCTCGACGCGATGTCGGATGCGCTCGGAAAAGGTCACCGCATCGAGATCCGTGGTTTCGGCAGCTTCGCGATCAACCACCGGCCGCCGCGGGTGGGGCGCAATCCCCGCTCCGGCGAGCCGGTCACCATTCCCGAGAAGCTCGTTCCGCATTTCAAGCCGGGCAAGGCCCTGCGCGAGGCTGTCGATCAGCCATCCGCCGACCGTGCCGAAGGCTGAGCACTAGAATCGCATCGCCATGCGATTCCTCTCCTGGCTCTTTCGAGCCGCCGTCTTCTTCATCCTGTTTGCCTTTGCGCTGAACAACCAGCACGAAGCGCAACTCAAATGGTTTTTCGGCTTCGAGTTCCGCGCACCGATGGTGCTGATGGTGCTCGTGGTCTTTGCTGCTGGCGCCGTCTTTGGTGTGCTGGCCATGACCCCCAACTGGTGGCGACAGCACCGCAAGCTGTCCCCCCCGGGCGCACGCGTTGCTGCGGCCACTGACGCTGTTGTGCCGCTGCCGGGCGGTCTGACTGCCGCAGGCCCTGACGTCTTGCCGAGCCTCCCTCCGCGCGATGGAATTTGACCTGCAGTGGCTCTTGCTGGGTCTGCCGCTGGCCTTTGGTTTCGGCTGGCTGGCGTCCCGCTTCGATCTGCGGCAGTGGCGCCGCGATGCCGAATCTTCGCCCCGCGCCTATTTCAAGGGGCTCAACCTGCTGCTCAACGAACAGCAGGACAAGGCGATCGACGCCTTCATCGAGGCAGTCCAGCACGACCCTGGCAGCTCCGATCTGCACTTCGCGCTGGGCAACCTGTTCCGCCGCCGCGGCGAGTACGAGCGCGCTGTCCGTGTCCACCAACACCTGCTGGCCCGCGCCGATCTGCCCGCCGGCGAACGCGACCGCGCCCAGCACGCTCTGGCCCAGGACTACCTGAAAGCGGGGCTCTTCGACCGTGCCGAGGCGGCTTACAAGGCGCTTGAAGGCACGGCGTTCGCCACCGATGCCCGCCTCGCGTTGCTCACCCTGCACGAACGCTCGCGCGACTGGAAATCCGCGATCGAGGTGGCGCGGGGGCTGGAGTCGGTGGCGGCCGGCTCGTTCAGCCAGCGCATCGCCCACTACGGCTGCGAGCTAGCGCTGGAAGCCGATGCCCGTGGCCACGCCGACGACGCGCTGGCTGCGCTGGACAAGGCCCGCCAGGCAGCACCGCAGGCGGCGCGTCCGTTGGTGCTGGCCGGCCAGCGTTGTGCCCGGCTCGGACAGCACGACCAGGCGCTCGGCTGGTGGCTGCCGTTGGCGGCGGTGCATCCTGGCGCGCTGTCGGTCATCGCCACCGAGCTGGCGACCAGCGCGCTGGCCTGCGGGCGGGGCGACGAGGCACGGGCGGTGCTGCGCGAGCTGCACACCCGTGCGCCGACCTCGGATCTGCTGGCTGCGCTGCTCAAGCTTGATGGCGACGCGCAGTCGCGCCGCCAACTGCTGCTCGCGCACCTGCAGGTCCAGCCCGGCCTTGGTCCGGCGTTGAGCCTGCTGCGTGAACATGGCCGCGAGGCGCTGGATGCGGAGGAACTGCAGGTGGTGCAGGCCAGCGTCGCGCAGGCGCTGAAGCCACTGCAGCGATACCGCTGCGCGGCCTGCGGCTTCGAGGCGCAGCAGTATTTCTGGCAGTGCCCTGGGTGCCATGGCTGGGACACTTTCCCGCCGCGCCGCCTGGAAGACCACTAAGCGCGCCCCGCGCCTATCCCCCTTCGGTGTGACCCTTTGGAGGGATGCGGACCTTGCCTTGTGCCCCGTATCGTTGTCCTGCATGTCGCGCACATGAATCCATGTGCCCATGACCAACGAGGGGAACCAACATGCTGATCCGGAAAATCCTGAGTGTCGTGCTGAGTCTGGCTGCGGCCACCTGCCTGGCTGCGGCCGACATCAACAAGGCCAGCCAGGCGGAGCTGGAGGCCGTCAAGGGCATCGGCCCGGCCATGTCCGGCAAGATCCTCGACGAGCGCAAGAAGGCGCCGTTCAAGGACTGGGCCGATGTGATGGAGCGCGTCAAGGGTGTCAAGCAGGCGACGGCGTCGAAGTTTTCCTCTGGCGGTCTGACCGTCAACGGCAACACGTTCGAGCGTGCGGTTGGCGCGGACAAGGCGGGTGGCACGCAGGTGGCGGCTGCGGCAGTCGCCCCGGCGGCCGAAATCAAGTCAGAGAAGAAAAAGTGAGTCGTGTGTCCGGGGCTGGCGTCGGTGTTGCGGCCGAAGCGAGTGCAAGTGCCCCACTGTTCGACCCCCAGCCGAAGAAGGCCCGCACTTCTTCGCGCTTTGCCTTGGCGTCTGCCTCGCCGAGGGCGATCAACTCGCGCGTATAGCCGGACTCGAACAGCAGGTAACTCGCCAGCGCGGCGCCGCGCGCCGTCTCGCCCTGGCCGGTGACGCCGACGCCCCGCAGCAGTGCCCGGATGGTGCGCGGCAGACTGTCCAGGTGCTTGCCGGCGATATTGTCCAGGCGCTGGCTTGGCGCGATCACCAAGGCTTCGATCGGACGCAGCGGCGTGCGCGCGCGGGCTTCGGGTGACAGCAGCGTGAGCGTGCTGTTGATGCGCTGCAGGCGTTCGACGTCCACCGCCAGTGCGTCCAGAAAGATGTTCGACAGTGCATGGCCGGCGATCTGCGCAATGCTCGGGTAGCCGCTGATCTCCTGGTGACCGCCGGGCGGCTCGTGCATGCGCCCCGCGCCGATGATCAGCACCCGTTCGGCGCCGAGGTGGACGGCAGGCGAGATGGGCGCAGCTTGTCGCATCGAACCGTCACCAAACCAGCCAAGCCGGTCATGAATCGGCAGCGAAGTGGCTGGAAACACGAAGGGTATCGCTGCAGAGGCCAGCAGGTGCCGGACACCCAGCCGGGTGCGTACCGCCAGCCGCTGTGACCGATTCCAGGGTGGAATGTCTTCCTCGCACTCGTAGAAGGTGACGTGCTCGCCGCTGGAGTAGCTGGAGGCTGTCACGGCCAATGCGTGCAGGTGGCCGTCGGCCATCAGGCGCGGCAGCCGGTCAAAGCGCACCAGGCGCAGCAGCAGTGCTTCGAGCGGGCTGTTGTCCAGCAGCGAGCGCGGCCTGGCACGTTGCCAGCGGTGCAGCGCCCAGCCGAACGACATCATCGTCAGCCAGGGCGCACCCGTGCGGATGATCCCCAGCGAATCAGTTCGGTACACCTGTTCCGAGCGGAACTGCGACCAGATATCAACCACCTCGCCCACTGCGGCATCGAACCGGTCGGCCTGACAGGCCAGCGCGGCAGCGTTGATGGC
>JBEANV010000396.1:0-4903 GCA_041165285.1 Pseudomonadota bacterium
GCGCGGCGACGTGATGGTGTTCCGCTACCCGGTGGACCCGAGCATCGACTTCATCAAGCGCGTGATCGGCGTGCCCGGTGACGAGATCGCCTACATCAACCAGAAGCTCTACCTCAACGGCAAGCTCGCGCCGCTGCAACAACTCGACGACTACTACGACGAAGACCGCCGCACCTACTCGCGCCAGTTCCGCGAGGACGTTGGCGACGGTGTCAGCCACCGCCTGCTGGTTGATCCGCAAATGCCGTCCAGTTACGGCATGCGCGCGCGGCAATTCCCCGGCGTTGAAAACTGCCGTTACACCGCCGAAGGTGTGACCTGCAAGGTTCCTGCAGGACACTACTTCATGATGGGCGACAACCGCGACAACTCCGAGGATTCGCGCTTCTGGGGCTTCGTTCCGGACGAGAACATCGTCGGCCGGGCCTTCTTCGTGTGGATGAACTTCGGCAGCCTCAAGCGCATCGGCCCCTTCCACTGACCCTGACATGACGCATGGCTGGTCGGCGTGCATCGACCACCCTGGAGGAGTTCTTCGATGATCTATCGTCCACGTCCGACCCCCGTGTCGATCCGCCCGACCGGCCAGCGTGGTGTCACCCTGCTAGGTCTGGTTTTCTGGGCCGTGGTGATTGCGATGTCGGCGCTGGTGGCCATGCGTGTGCTGCCGACGATCAACGAGTTCGCGACCATCAAGCGCGTCGTGAGCAAGATCGCGGTCGACGGTGGCGGCACTGTGCCCGAGATCCGTGCTGCCTTCGAGCGCGCCAAGAACATCGAATACTCGATACAGTCGATTTCTGGCAAGGATCTCGACGTCACGAAGGACAATGACCGGGTCGTCGTGGGTTTTGCCTACGACAAGGAAATCGAACTGTTCGGACCGGTCTCGCTGTTGATCAAGTACCGCGGCCGGTCGCAGTGAATCTGAAGGTCTGTCTTGAATCCGTCGAACCCGTCTACCTCTCCCCTTGAGTCCCTCTCGCAGCGCCTGGGCTACACCTTCTGCCAGCGCGAGCTGCTCGTCTGCGCGCTGACGCACCGCAGCTTCGGCACCGACCACAACGAGCGGCTCGAATTCCTCGGTGACGCGGTCCTGAACGTGGCCGTCTCCGACCTGCTGTTCGAACAGTACGACGAATCCCCCGAAGGCGACCTGACCCGCATCCGCGCCCACCTGGTGCGCCAGGACATGCTGCACCGCATCGCGCTGTCGCTCGATCTGCCCGCGGTGCTGCGCCTGTCCGATGGTGAAGCCCGTGGTGGCGGCGCCCAGCGCCCGTCGATCCTGGCCGATGCACTCGAAGCGATCATCGGCGCAGTGTTCCGTGATTCGGGCTTCGAGGCCGCCGAGGCGCTGGTGCGCCGGCTGTTCGAGCCGCTGATCTCCGAGACCGCTACCCAGGCCTGGGGCAAGGACGCCAAGACCCAGTTGCAGGAATGGCTGCAGGCACGCCGCCAAAGCGTCCCCGACTACCGCATCGAAGCCACCCGTGGCCGCGCACACGACCAGACTTTCGTCGTCGTCTGCAGCATCGCCGGCTCCGGCGTGCAGGCCCGCGGCGAAGGCCGCTCACGCCGCGCTGCCGAACAGGAAGCCGCGCGCCTTGTCCTCGAACAACTGAGCGCCGCCCAAGAATGACTGCCACCTCCAAGCCGCACGCGGCCAACCTGCCCGACGACCTGCTTGATCCGGTCGAAGAATTCGCCGACGAGGACGGTCTCAACGACGCCCTGGTCGAACTCGACGATGATGGCAACCCGATCCTCGATGACGAAGACGACAGCGAGGACGACGCGGACGAGCTGGCCTATGAAGCCCCCGACATCGACGCCATGCTCGCCGCCGCAGTCGGCGCCAACGACGGCGACCGCCGCTGCGGCCTGATCGCCATCGTCGGCCGGCCGAATGTCGGCAAGTCCACGCTGCTGAACACCCTCATCGGCCAGAAGGTCAGCATCACCTCGCGCAAGGCGCAGACCACCCGCCACCGCATCACCGGCATCTCGACCCAGGCGGACACCCAGTACGTCTTCGTCGATACCCCCGGCTTCCAGACCACCCACACCACCCGTGGCACCGCGGCGCTGAACCGCAACCTGAACAAGACGGTGCAGTCGGTGCTGGGCGATGTGGACGTCGTGCTGTTCGTGGTGGACGCCGGCCGCTTCGGCCCGGCCGACGCCAAGGTGCTGTCGCTGATCCCACCGGGCAAGCCGACCTTCCTGATCGCCAACAAGCTCGACCTGATCACGCGCCGCTCGGACCTGCTGCCCTGGCTGCAGCAGATGCAGGCCAAACATGCCTTCACCGAGTTCGTGCCCCTGACGGCCACCAAGAAGGACGACACCCAGCGCCTGCTGGACATCATCCGCCCCTACCTGCCCGAGCAGCCCTGGTACTACGACGCGGACGCACTGACCGACCGCAGCGACAAGTTCCTCGCCGCCGAGCTGATCCGCGAGAAGCTGTTCCGCCTGACAGGCGACGAGCTGCCGTACACGTCCACCGTGCAGATCGACAAGTACGAGGAAGTCGAGGGTGGCCGGCTGAACCGCATCGCCGCGACCATCATCGTCGAGCGCGATGCGCACAAGGGCATGGTCATCGGCGAGGGCGGCGAGCGCCTGAAGCGCATCAGCACCGAAGCCCGCACCGAGCTGGAGCGACTGACCGGCTGCAAGGTGTTCCTCGAAGTCTGGGTCAAGGTCCGCTCGGGCTGGGCCGACGACGAGAAGCGCCTGAAGAGCTACGGTTACGAGTGAGCCGCCGTGGCGCGCCGGCCGCGACCGCCGCCTATGTGCTGCACCACCATGACTGGAGCGAGTCCAGCCTGATCCTCGATCTCTGGACCCGTGAACACGGCCGCATCGCGGCCGTGGCCAAAGGGGCCAAGCGGCCGCACTCGCAACTGCGCTGCGTGTTGCTGCCCTTCCAGCGGATCCAGATCCTCCTCGGTGGCAAACCGGTCCGGCGCGACGACGAGCGCACACCGGCCCAGCAGGAAGCCGCCCCCGATCTGCACTTGCTGCGCAGCGCCGAGTGGGCCGGCGGCGGGGCCATGCCTTCGGGTGCAGCCTTGCTGGCGGGCTTTCACCTCAACGAGCTGCTGCTGCGCGGCCTGGCGCGGCAAGACGCCCACCCACGCCTGTTCGACGTCTACGCCGCCACCCTGCCCCGGCTGGCCCCGCACGACGAGGCGCAAACCGCTGCTGCGCTGCGGGCCTTCGAGCTGTGGCTGCTGCGCGAATCCGGCGTGCTGCCGGAGCTGGACCGCGTCACGCTGACGCAGGTGGCCGTGCGTACCGATGTGCGCCACGGGCTGCATCCCGACACCGGCGTCTACCCGCTGCCCGACGGCGCGGCCGGCCTGGGTGGCGCCACCTTGCTGGCGCTGCAGTCGGCCATGAACGCCTTTGACCTCGGCGCCCTGCAACAGACCTGCCAGGGTGCGCTGCCTGAGCTGCGCGCGCAGCTGCGCCACCTGCTTCACTATCATCTCGGCACCTCGATGCTGCGCACCCGGGCGCTGATGGTCGAGGTGCAGAAGCTGATGGATTGACCGACACCGACCGCTGACCGCGCTGACCACCATGAACCCCCTCGTCGCCCCCGAATCGTCCGCCCACAGTGGCCGCACCGCGCTGTCGGTCAACCTCAACAAGGTCGCGCTGCTGCGCAACACGCGCCACCTCGGCATTCCGAGCGTGACCCGCGCGGCGCTCTTCGTGCTCGAAGCGGGTGCGCAGGGCCTGACCGTCCACCCGCGCCCCGACGAGCGCCACATCCGTGCGGACGATGTGACCGATCTGGCCGCGCTGCTGCAGGCCTGGCCGCACATCGAGTTCAACATCGAAGGCAACCCTTTCCACAACCTGATGGACGTGGTCCGCGCCGTGCGCCCGCACCAGGCGACCTTCGTGCCGGACACGGTGGGCCAGTTCACATCGGACCACGGCTGGACCTTCCCCGACGACGCCGAGCGGCTGCGGCCCCTGATCGAGGAAACGCGGGCGCTGGGCGTGCGCGTGAGCCTGTTCATGGACCCGGTCCCGGAGATGATGCGCACTGCCCGTGACCTCGGCGCCGACCGGATCGAGCTGTACACCGAAGCCTATGCCAGCGCCTGGGGCACCCCGCGGCAGGCCGAGGTGCTCGACCGCTACGTGCGCGCCGCCGAGGCTGCGCTGTCGGTCGGGCTGGGCATCAACGCCGGCCACGACCTGAACCGTGACAACCTCACCGACTTCCTGCGCGCCGTGCCGGGCGTGCAGGAGGTGTCGATCGGCCATGCGCTGATCGCCGATGCGCTCGAACTGGGCTACACCGAGACCGTGCGCGATTACCAGCGCTGCATCCAGCGCGCCTTCGCTCCCCTGCGCTGAGCGGACGCCGCGATGGTCTACGGCATCGGCACCGACATCTGCGACATCCGGCGCATCGCCGCGGTGCTCGCCCGGCGCGGTGACCGCTTCGCCGAGAAGGTGCTCGGGCCCACCGAGCTGAAAGTCTTCCACTACCGCCGCGCCAAGGTCGAGGCGCGTGGCATCGCTTACCTCGCCACCCGCTTCTCCGCCAAGGAAGCGTTTTCCAAGGCGATCGGCCTCGGGCTGCACGCGCCGATGCAGTGGCGCGACTGCGAGACGCTCAACGAGCCGAGCGGCAAGCCCTTCATCCGCCTGCATGGCGTGCTGGCTGCGTGGTTCGACCAGCATGGCCTGAGCGCCCACGTCAGCCTGACCGACGAGACCGACTACGCGACCAGCTTCGTCGTGGTCGAAACCCGAACGCCTTGACCCTCGACCTGAACCCTCCGATGCACCACGCCCACGCCCCTGTTGTCCTTGATGTCGCCGGTCTCACGCTCGACGACGGCGACCGCCGCCGCCTGCAGCACCCGCT
>JBEANV010000397.1:0-8548 GCA_041165285.1 Pseudomonadota bacterium
CGCCCTGCGTCGGCACGCGGCCGTAGGCGGCCATGCCACCGGCCGCGACCGTCAGCACGTCGCCGTGCAGGCAGCCGGCGTCGAGCAGTTCGCGCAGCACGAAGCCCGGCCCGCCCGCCGCCTGGAACTGGTTCACGTCAGCCTTGCCGTTCGGGTAGACCCGCGACAGCAGCGGCGTGCAGGCCGACAGCTCGGAAAAATCGGTCCAGTCGATGACGATGCCCGCCGAGCGCGCCACCGCCACCCAGTGGATCAGGTGGTTGGTGGAGCCGCCGGTGGCCAGCAGCGCCACCATGGCGTTGACGATGCAGCGCTCGTCGACCAGTTCGCCGATCGGCGTGAAGCGCTGGCCCTTGCGGATCGACAGCACGGTGCGCACGGCCTCGCGGGTCAGCGCTTCGCGCAGGCCGGCGTGGGGGTGGATGAACGCGGTGCCGGGGACGTGCAGGCCCATCGACTCCAGCAGCATCTGGTTGGAGTTGGCGGTGCCGTAGAAGGTGCAGGTGCCGGCGCCGTGGTAGGCGGCGGACTCGGCTTCGAGCAGCTTGTCGCGGCCGACCAGCCCTTGTGCGAACTGCTCGCGGACCTTGGACTTGTCGCTGTTGGACAGCCCGGTGCTCATCGGCCCGGCCGGCACGAACACACAAGGCAGATGCCCGAAGTGCAGCGCTCCGATCAGCAGACCAGGGACGATCTTGTCGCACACGCCCAGCAGCAGCGCCGCGTCGAACACGTCATGTGCCAGGCCGACCGCCGTGGCCATGGCGATGGTGTCGCGCGAGAACAGGCTCAGCTCCATGCCGGCGAAGCCTTGCGTCACGCCGTCGCACATCGCCGGCACGCCACCCGCCACCTGCGCCGTCGCGCCATGGCGGTGGGCCTCGTCACGGATCAGCGACGGGTAGCTCTCATAGGGCTGGTGCGCCGACAGCAAGTCGTTGTAGGCCGTGATGATGCCGATGTTGGGTGCCTTCTCGGCCACCACGCGGAACTTGTCCGACCCCGGCAGCGCCGCAAAGGCGTGCGCCACGTTGGCACACCCCATCCGGTCGGCGCCGCGGGGCCGGGCCGCCGCTGCCCGGGTCCGGCGAAGGTAGGCCTCGCGCTGCGGGCGGCTGCGTTCACGGATGCGGGCGGTGATGTCGGCGATCTGGGATTTCATGGCGGTGTCGATCTTGAAACTTGTCGCACGATTAAAGCGTAACTAAGTTACAGCGTCAAATCATTCCTCGAAGCACCCAGCGGCAAAATTACCGCCCAAATGGCCGCAGCCCGGCAAGACGGAGGCTGTCCGCGGTGCCGGGCTGCAGTGTCACTGGAACCGGATCGTGGTCAGGCCGTAACCTGAAAGTAACCCGGAAGCCGGACAGGACAGTTACTGGGCGTCGACGATGCGGATCTCGACGCGGCGCGCCTCGCGCCCGGTACCTGTTCCCGTGGTGCTTTCCGGCTTGCGCAGCAGCACCTGGTTCAGCGGCACACCAGCCACGACCAGCGCGGCACGCACGGCCTTGGCCCGCTGCTTGGCCAGATCGGCGTTCTTGGCCGGATCGCCGGTCGAGTCGTGGTAACCCGACAGCAGCACGCGCCGGGTCGGCTCGGCGGCGAGGGCCTTGATGGTCTCGGCCAGGCCCGGGTCGGCTTCCGGGGTGAGTGCCGCCGAGGCGGACTCGAAATACACCACGGCCAGCGCCGGTCCCGTCGGCGTGAGGTCCACCAGCACATCGGCCACTTCGACGCCGCTGGCAACCGCAGCGGCGGACTGCGCCGCAGGCGCGCCGGGGGCCTTCAGCGAACGCACCACGGCAAAGCCGATCACGCCTGCCAGCAGCACCGCCACGCTGGAAAACACCACCATCAAGCCGACCTTGCGGCCTTCATCACGGTCGTCGTCACTCATGTAATCCTCCTCATCGTTAAAAGATGCTCAAGTTTAATGGGCCAAGGCTCACCTGCGCTTGACGCACCCTGTCACACCGCGGGCTTGTCGCAGCTGCACCACTGCGGTGACACTGACCCTCCATGAGCACTTCTTTGGCCTGTTCCACGCACGCGCTGGCCTTGCTCCAGACGACCCGGCAGCAATTGGCCGAACGGCTGGACCGGGGCGGGCAGTTCTGGCTCTACGCCTACGGCTCCCTGCTGTGGCGGCCACAGTTCGAGCCAGCCGAGATCCGCCCGGCGCGGCTCTGGGGACACCATCGGGCGCTGCGCATGCGCTCGCGGGTCAACCGGGGCTCACCGGAATGCCCGGGGCTGGTGTTTGCACTGTTGCCCGGGGGTTCGTGTGTCGGACAAGTGCATCGGGCCGGCAACGAAGACGCGCTGCTGCAGCTCGATGCACTCTGGGAACGCGAGATGCCCAACGGCGTCTACACACCGCGCTGGCTGCGCTGCCATACACCCGACGGCGCCGTCGAGGCACTGGCCTTCACGCTTGATCCGGCCCACCCCTCCCACACGGGCAGACTCGACGACGCCACGCACCTGACCATCTTCCGCGACGCGGAGGGCCGCTATGGCCGGACCGTGGACTACCTGCACCGCACCGCGCTGCGCCTGCAGGCGCTGTCCATCCACGACGCCGAGGTGTCACGCCTCGTTCGGCTGGCCCGCGGACATGGACTGCTGCCAGGCAAGGACAGTGCTTGACGCACGCAGATGCACCAGATCGGCGGTGGTGTTGATGTCCTGCAGCACCCCCGGATCGTCCACGTCCACAGCATTCGACGGATAGCGGCCCAGCACACGCCGCAATCCTTCCTCGCCGCTCAGCAGCACCAGCTCCGAATACAGCTCTGCCGACAGCCCGACCGGAAAGCCCTGCCTGCCGCGGTGCTGTGCATACGCCACTGGCGCCCCATCCAGCCCCCGCGCCACTGCGCGCAGCGTCTGTGGC
The DNA here is from genome assembly GCA_041165285.1 of Pseudomonadota bacterium. Classification (GTDB taxonomy): domain Bacteria; phylum Pseudomonadota; class Gammaproteobacteria; order Burkholderiales; family Burkholderiaceae_C; genus Sphaerotilus. The sequence goes on from JBEANV010000397.1 coordinate 2,900, forward strand.
TGCACCAGCGGCATGTCACCCGGCAAGATCAGCCAGCCCGGCACATGCGGGCGCGCCCCGACGCCTGCGGCAATCGAGAACCCCACCCCCAGCGGCTCCCGGCTGGCCGACCCGACTGGCGGCAGCAGCACGATGTCGCGGGACGCCACGACGCTGCGTGCAACATCGACCAGCGCCGCCACCGTCACCACCACCAGCGGCAATCCGGCGGCCACCACCGCGGCGAGCGTATGGGCGAGCACGCTCGACGGGCCGAGCGTCTGCCCGAGCTTGGGCCCCGGCCCCTCGAAGCGCGTGCCGCCGCCGGCAGCCAGCACCACCACGGTAGGCAAACTCCGGGCGGGACTCATGTCGTGTTCCTCGTCTCGATGCCAGCTGCACCCATGGTCCGCTCCGTCCCTGTCGATTCTGGTTCGCAGCACCCGTGCGGGCTGCCTTCCATGCCACCATGGGAACCCACATCGCCCGCCAAGTGAACTGGTGCCTTCACTTAAGGACAACTGCTAGCCACGCCAACCGAAACGGATCAGTCGGACGTCAGGGTGGTGTGTTGCGCTGGAGCACTGCGCCAGCGCGGGGACGTTCCTATACTGCCCGGCATGAACCACATCGCTGATCTGCGCAAGAGCTACGAAGCCGGGGAACTCGACGAGCACAGCGCCGCCAGTGCCCCGCTGCAGCAATTTGATCAATGGTTGCAGCAGGCCCTGACGGCGGGTGTGCCCGAGCCGAACGCCATGACAGTGGCCACTGTCGGCGCCGATGCCCGTCCCTCGACCCGCATCGTGCTGATCAAGGGCTACGACGCCCGCGGCCTAGTCTGGTACACCAACTACGACAGCCGCAAGGGCCTGGAGCTGGCCCTGCACCCCTGGGCCGCGCTGCAGTTCCACTGGGTGGAGCTGGAGCGGGTGGTGCGCATCGAAGGCCCGGTCGAGAAGGTGTCCGCCGAAGAATCCGATGCCTACTACGCCTCGCGGCCGCTGGACTCGCGCCTGGGTGCCTGGGCCTCGCCGCAGAGCCAGCCGATTGCATCCCGCGCCGTGCTGGTCGGCAACGCAGCCCGCGCCGCGGCGCAGCATGGCCTGCACCCGCCGCGCCCACCGCACTGGGGCGGCTACCGGCTCGTGCCGCAGCGCTGGGAATTCTGGCAAGGACGCAAGTCGCGCCTGCACGACCGTCTGGTCTACCGGCAGGACAGCGATGGAACCTGGCTGCGCGAGCGTCTGGCGCCCTGAATCCGCAGGAATCTGCGAAAGTCGGCGGATTGGTCGGGCAGAATGCGCCGTCCAGACCCGCCCTGCCCCCGCCACCGTGTTGTTCGATCCCTCCTGGAAACCTCTGCTGTCCGTGCTTGTGCAGCCACCGGGCAGTCTGCTGCTGCTGATCCTGTTCGGTGTGTGGCTGATGCAGCACCGGCCGCGCGTCGGCGGCCTGCTGATCGTGCTGTCCACGGCCGGACTCTGGCTGATGTGCTGCGTCGGCACCGCCCACTGGCTGCAGGACAGCGTGCTGCGCCCGCCCCAGGCGCTGAGTGCCGCGCAGATCCGCGCCCTGGTGCGCAGTCCGGTCCAGCCACCGACGGCCATCGTCGTGCTCGGCGCGGGCCGCCACCGGCTCGCGGCCGAATACGGCACATCCAACCTCAGCCAGCAAGCCATGGTCCGGCTGCGCTACGGCGTCTGGCTGGCCCGGCGCACCGGACAGCCTCTGGGCTATGCCGGCGGCGTTGGCTGGGCACAGATCGGCGAACGCTCGGAAGCCGAAACAGCCGCCCAGATCGTGCAGGACGACTACGGTACCAGCCTGCGCTGGGCAGAATCCCGCTCGCGCGACACACGCGAAAACGCGGACCTGGTGGTGCCGATGCTCGACGGTGCCGGCATCAGGCGTATCGTGCTCGTCACGCACGCCTCGCACATGCCCCGCGCCATGCGCGCCTTCCGCGACGCTGCCGGAAAGGGCATGGTCATCGTGCCGGCACCGGTCGCCGCCGTGACCCGCGACGACCAGCCGCTGCTGGACTGGATGCCGTCGCAGCAGGGCTTCACGCTCGTCTACAACGCGCTGCACGAAGTGCTGGGGCTGCTTACCGGGTCGTGAACAGCTGCGCCCAGAGCGCATCCATGCGCTGCGTCACGGCCTGGTCCATCTCGATCGTCCGGCCCCACTCCCGGCTGGTCTCGCCCGGCCACTTGTTGGTGGCGTCCAGCCCCATCTTGCCGCCCAGGCCCGACACGGGCGAGGCGAAGTCGAGGTAGTCGATCGGCGTGTTCTCCACCAGCGTGGTGTCGCGCACCGGGTCCATGCGGGTCGTGATGGCCCAGATCACCTCCTGCCAGCTGCGGATGTCCACGTCGTCGTCCACCACCACGATGAACTTGGTGTACATGAACTGGCGCAAGAAACTCCAGATCCCGAACATCAGCCGCTTGGCGTGTCCCGGGTAGCTTTTCTTGATGCTGACGATCGCCATGCGGTAGCTGCAGCCCTCTGGGGGCAGGTAGAAGTCGGTGATCTCCGGAAACTGCTTGCGCAGGATCGGCACGAACACCTCGTTCAAGGCCACGCCCAGGATCGCCGGCTCGTCGGGCGGTTTGCCGGTGTAGGTCGAGTGGTAGATCGGGTCACGTCGCATCGTCATGCGGCTGACCTCGAACACCGGGAACCAGTCCTGCTCGTTGTAATAGCCGGTGTGGTCGCCATACGGCCCTTCGAGCGCGTGCAGGTAACCATCCTTTTCTTTAAGCGGAATGCCTTGCTCGCTGCGCCCCTCGTGACCGGGCTCCGCAGGCAGGATGTGGCCTTCGAGCACGATCTCTGCAAAGGCGGGCACCTGGAGCATCAGATCCCCCTCGCCGACGCCGCTCTCGGCCAGCTCCGTCCGGCCACCGCGCAGCAATCCGGCGAACTGGTATTCGGACAGACTGTCAGGTACTGGCGTGACCGCACCCAGGATCGTGGCCGGATCAGCACCCAATACCACTGCAACAGGAAAGGGCATTCCAGGATTTGCGTGTGCAAATTCACGGAAATCCAACGCTCCTCCACGGTGGGCCAACCACCGCATGATGGTTTGGCGCGGCCCGATCACCTGCTGTCGGTAGATGCCGAGATTTTGCCGTTTCCGGGGCCGGTGAACCGACTGCGGACCGCGGGTTACCACCAGTCCCCAGGTGATCAACGGGGCCACGTCTCCGGGCCAGCAGTGCTGAATGGGCAAATGCCCCAGATCGATTTCGTCGCCAGAAATGGTCAACTCCTGGCACACCGGATGGCGAACCAGGGCCGGTTTCATGTCCCATACCGTCTTGGCCATTCGTAACAAGCGACCGGCATCCTGTAGCCCGCGAGGGGGCTCCGGCTCCTTGAGACTGGCCAATAGTTCACCAATTTCACGTAACGAGGACACGTGTTCGGCGCCCATGCCGAGTGCTACCCGCTCCGGCGTTCCGAAAAGATTGGTAACAACCGGGATTGACGATGCTCGCCCAAGGACTGTGGGATTTTGGAACAGCAGCGCCGGTCCGCCCGCACGCAAGGCGCGGTCGGACAGCGCAGTCATCTCCAATTCGGTCGCAACCGATTCTTTCACTTTGAGCAAGGCCTTACGTTGCTCCAACAAGGCCAGAAAGTCTCTCAGATCGCGGTATTTCATAATTTTACAATCTCATTACGTTGTTTCTTATTGTTGACTGGTTATTTGGACGACTTCTAGAATTCGCCCGTTTTCGAACAAAGGGGGCTTGTGGCCTGCCGCGGATCGCGCAGCTGCCCCCTTCGATCCCGTTGCATGGGGAGATGGACCACCTGACAAGAACCACTCGAACGAGGGCGGTCTGGTGTTGCGCAACGGGGATTATCTGGGCGCCTGCCATTGGCCACACGGCGCCTGCAGTGATCGAAAGAGGAGTTGCATGACTGCACCCCGATCCTGGACGCGAATCCAGTCCGCCACCGCGCAGTCGGTGCGGGTGTTCATCGCGGATCTTGGCAATGGCCTGCTGGCCGTCAGCCACAACAGTCTGGCCGTCATTGGTCTGGCTGTCCTTAGTGTCACCTTTGTCATTGGCGGCCGTGCCGACGTGCGTGGCTTGCTGGAAGAGCGGGCGCTGGACTGGCTGGTCGAACGCCAGGAAGCCCGCTCGGCAGCGTCCACCCAGTCGGATGAACCGACTTTGCTGGCCCAGGGAGACTTCTCGGCCGTGGACCGGGCGACTGCCGTCGATCCCAGTGAGCTGAACCGCCAGCAATCTGCGGTTGCGCAATGGCTGTCGCGCCGCTACAAGGTCGCACCGGAGCCGGTCGGGCGCCTGGTCCAGGAATCCTGGTCGCTGGGCAAGCGGGTGGGGCTGGAGCCGACGCTGATCCTGGCCATCGTCGCCATCGAGTCCTCATTCAACCCGTTCGCCCAGAGCGCCGTCGGCGCGCAAGGGCTGATGCAGGTGCTCACCCGTGTACACGACGACAAGTACGTCGCGTTTGGCGGCAACCACGCTGCGTTCGACCCGCTGACCAACCTGCGCGTGGGCGTGCAAGTGCTCAAGGACTGCATCGCCAAGGCCGGTTCGGTCGAAGGAGGTCTCCGCCACTATGTCGGTGCGGCCAACCAGGCCAACGACGGCGGCTATGCCTTCAAGGTGCTGGCCGAGCAGGAGTTCCTGCAGCAGCTCATCAAGGGCCGCTCCGTGCCCGTGACGGCGCGTCTGCCCGTCCCTCCGGTGTCGGCACCCTCCGAGCAGAATCCGGCCCCGAACCTGACCGCGCCGGTCTCGCAGAGCAACCGGCCCTCCGCTGCGCTGGGTGCCAACCCGGTGCTGCAAGCCAAGCCTGACCGTGTCGCGGCCCTGAGCTACTGATAAACTGCCACCACCACGCAACTGGCGTTCACGGACCCCGCCTGGGGTCCAAGGTGGGTCAACCACCGGGGAGCGTGGTCGCGGCAGACCCGGATCGGGGTACTTGTCGCGGACTCTTTGCCGTGCGCCTGGGCAGCCCACCACCTCTGTTCCTCTGCGGAACGGGGTCGGCGGGGCCGGACATCACCGACAGGACTGCCTCCCCATGTTTGACCGCGCTACCCAGACCCTCGCTGCCATCGATCCCGAGATCACGGCCGCCATCAACGCCGAAGTGCGCCGCCAGGAAGAGCACATCGAGCTGATCGCCAGCGAGAACTACACCTCGCCCGCCGTCATGGCCGCGCAAGGCTCGCAGCTCACCAACAAGTACGCCGAGGGCTACCCCGGCAAGCGTTACTACGGCGGCTGCGAACACGTCGACGTCGTCGAGCAGCTCGCCATCGACCGCGCCAAGCAGCTCTTCGGCGCCGACCACGCCAACGTGCAGCCGAACTCCGGCTCGCAAGCCAACCAAGCCGTCTTCTTCGGCCTGCTGCAACCGGGCGACACCATCATGGGCCTGAGCCTGGCCGAAGGTGGTCACCTGACCCACGGCATGCCCCTGAACATGTCGGGCAAGTGGTTCAAGGTTGTGTCCTACGGCCTCGATGCCAACGAGGACATCGACTATGACGCGATGGAGCGCCTGGCCCACGAGCACAAGCCGAAGCTGATCATCGCGGGCGCTTCGGCCTTCGCGCTGCGCATCGACTTCGAGCGGTTTGCCAAGGTGGCCAAGGCTGTCGGT
>JBEANV010000398.1:0-4601 GCA_041165285.1 Pseudomonadota bacterium
AGCATCGTGCTGATCGTGCTCGGTTCGGTGGCGGGGGTGTCGATTGCCGGGCTGTTCGAGAGCGGGTTCTTCGTCGCGATGGTGCTGCTGCTGGCCCTGCTGCTGCTGGCACGCTGGAAGGCGCGGCACGAAGTCACCGACCATGTGCAGCGGCCGACGCCGAAGATCCTCGGTCGGCTGGCGCTGGTCGCCGCGCCCGCGCTGGTGCTGCCCTTTCTGATCCGCAGCGCCGTCGGCGGCGGTGTGGCGACCGCCACCGAGGTGTCCACCATCGCCGTGCTGTACGCGATGCTGATCGGGCAGGTGCTCTATGGGGGCCTGAGCCGGCGGACCATTTACAAGATGCTGGTCGAGACGGCCGCGCTCAGTGGCGCCATCCTGCTCATCCTGGGCACGGCCTCCGCCATGGCCTGGGCCATCACGCAGAGCGGCGTGGTGCAGCACCTCTCGCAGTTCCTCACCACGCTGCCCGGCGGCTGGATCGCCTTCATGCTGGTGACGGTCGTCGTCTTCCTGGTGCTGGGCTGCCTGCTGGAAGGGCTGCCGGCGGTGCTGCTGCTCGCGCCGATCATGTTCCCGATCGCCAAGAAGCTCGGCATCCACGAGATCCATTACTCGATGGTCATCGTCTGCGCCATGAACGTGGGGCTGATGATGCCGCCCATCGGCGTGGGCTTCTACGTCGCCTGCCGCATCGGTGACGCCAAGCCCGACGACGTGATGCCGGCGATCTGGCCGTACATCGCGGCGCTGCTGGTCGGGGTGGTGGTGATCGCGCTGGTGCCGGGTCTGTCCACCTTCATGCTGTGAGGCCGTGCCCACCATGCTGCTGTTTCTCACCGGTGCCACCGGCTACATCGGCGGCTCGGTCGCCCTGCAACTGCTCGCCTGCGGCCACCGCGTGCGCGGCCTCGTGCGCAGCGCCGAAGGGGCGGCGTTCCTGGCCACACAAGGCATCGAGCCTGTGCGGGGCAGTCTGGACGACACCGCCCTGCTGACCCGCGAGGCACAGTGCGCCGACGGCGTGGTCCACACCGCCAGCGCCGACCACGCGCCGAGTGTCCATGCGCTCATCACCGGGCTGGCCGGGTCGTCCAGGCCGCTGATCCACACCAGCGGCGCCAGCGTGGTCGGCGACGATGCCCGCGGTCAATCCCCCTCCGGCACCGTCTTCGACGAGGACACGCCGCTCGCCGTGGACCCGCGCAAGCAGGCCCGCCGCGACATCGACCTGTGCGTGCTCGCGGCGGCAACGCTGGGGGTGCGCAGCGCCGTGATCTGCCCCAGCCTCATCTATGGCGTCGGCCACGGACTCAAGCGCGACAGCGTGCAGATCCCTTTTCTCGTGGCAAATGCCCGCGCTCAGGGTCGGGTCCAGGTCGTCGGCCAGGGGCTGAACGTGTGGTCGAACGTGCATCTCGACGACCTCGTGGCGCTGTACCTGCGCGTGCTCGACCAGGCGCCACCCGGTGCGTTCTATTTCGCGGAGAACGGTGAAGCGTCGTTCGGCGACCTCGGCGCCGCCATCGCCACGCGGCTCGGGCTGCCCGGCGTCGAATCGTTGGACCCCGAGCAAGCGGCGCAGCGGTGGGGCGTGCCACGCGCGTACTTCTCGCTGGGCAGCAACAGCCGTGTCCGGGCGGTGCGTGCACGCCGCGAGCTGGGCTGGGCGCCGCGCCGCGGCTCCGTGACCAACTGGGTGCTCGACGAGATGCCGGTTGATCCGCCGCTTTCCTCTGCCTGAACCCTGAAAGAGATTCCCATGTTGCTCAAGGACAAGGTTTGCCTGATCGCCGGTGCGGCGTCACCCCGCAGCATCGGCTACGCCACGGCGGATCTGTTCGCCGAACACGGCGCCAAGGTCGTCCTGCTCGATCTGTTCATGACCGAGCAGGTGGTTCAAGACTTTCAGACCACACTGGAAACCCGGCTGCAGCGCCCGGTGTCGGTACAGGGCTTGCGCTGCGACATCAGCAGCGCGGACGACTGCGAGCAGGCCGTGCGCCAGGTGGTCGAACTGCACGGCACCCTGGATTGCCTCGTCAATTCCGCCGGCATCGTTCAGTCACAGCCATTGCTCGACATCACCGCCGCGGACCTGGACCGCATGCTGGACATCAACCTCAAGGGCGCGTTCTTCCTGTGCCAAAGCGTGCTGCGCGTGTTCCGTGAACGTCGCTCGGGCACCATCGTCAACGTGGCGTCGCTCGCCGCGCAGCGCGGGGGCGGGCTGGTTGGTGGCCCGCACTACGCGGCCTCCAAGGGCGGCATGCTCAGCCTGACCCGCAGCATCGCCCGCGAGTTCGGGCCGCTGGGTATCCGGGCCAACGCGATCTGCCCGGCCATGATCGACACGCCGATGCTGGACGGCCTGTCCCCGGAGCGGCTGCAGGGCATCGTCGAGGCCATCCCCCTGAAGCGCACTGGCACCACGCGGGAAGCGGCGGGCACATGCCTGTTCCTGGCGTCCGAGCTGTCCGGCTTTGTCACGGGCGCCACGATCGATGTCAACGGCGGCACGCACATCCACTGACACGCCTGCGGGATGATCCACAAACAACGCTCCGGCCTGTATTCGGAACGTTGCTGATATTCCCTGCAACGGGGTTTTCTCCGCCGTTGGCCACCCCAGCGCAAACCCTAGGGTTTTCACTGTTCTCGACCGGATAGGAACTGCTTAACATCAAAATGTTAACGATAACACTCTACAACCTTACAGCATGGCAAGCGCTGCGACGTTTGCTGCATTTCATTGTCTGAGCACTGAAAGTTCGTATGGAAGACTACGCCAGCCGGCAACGAAAGCCGACCAAGCACCTCCTCGGGCTTGGACTGGTGGTGGTATTGCACATGGCCTTGCTGTGGGCCATCAATTCGGGATTGGCGCGGGCCTTTGTCAAGAAGATCAAGGGTCCGGTTGAAGCCGTCATGCTGGAAGAGGCCAAACCCGATATTCCGCTGCCGCCACCACCACCACCGCCAAAGAATGCACCGCCTCCTCCGCCTCCGCCGGCCTATGTGCCGCCGGTTGACGTGCAGGTGACGCAGCCTGCCGCGGCCAATGCCATTGCGGCCGTCACGAGCGCGCCGCCGAAAGTCGAGGCCCCACCGCCTCCGCCTGCGCCGCCTGCTCCTCCTCCCCCCCCGCCACCGCCTCCGCCCGCGCCGGAACCGGTGCGCACCCCGGCCGTGGCGAATGCGTCCGGATGCGAGAAACCTGAATATCCGAGTTCCTCGCGTCGCCTCGAAGAAGAGGGCACCGTGAGTCTGCGTTTCCTGGTCGGCGTCGATGGCAAGGTCATTCAGGCAGAAGTCGAGAAGAGTTCCGGATTCAAGCGCCTCGACGAGGCGGCACGGACAGGCCTGTCGCGCTGCAACTTCAAGCCTGCCACCGTGGACGGGAAACCCGAGCAAGGCTGGGCCAGCCTGAAATACACGTGGCGTCTGGAATGAGTGGAATGCGTCGATCACGCTCGATCCAGTCTTGATCCATTCGCCTAACTGAACCAGTGAATCATTTCCGATGCATTTCGGACCATCACGAACGGAGAATCACACCATGAAAACCAAGAACATGGCATCCACCGCCAGGAAATGGCTGACCCTCTCGCTGCTCGGCGCCGTGCACTGGGTTGCCCAGGCCAGCGAAGCGGCCTCGGCTGTGGCGGCTGCCTCGGCGGCCAGTGCAGCGACCGCCGTCGAGGAAAATCCCTACGGCCTGGGTGCGCTGTGGGGGCAGGGAGATTTTGTCGCCAAGGGCACGCTGCTGATTCTCGTGCTCATGAGCATGGGATCCTGGTATGTGATATTCACGAAGCTGGCGGAACAGGCCAAGCTCAACAAGCAGGCCGCCGCCGCCAAGAAGACGTTCTGGACGGCGTCCACGGTTGAGCTTGGAAAAGACACCTTGGCCGGTGGAAGTGCCTTCCGCTATATCGCCGAAAAGGGTCTGGAAGGTGCGTCCAAGCACACGGGTCTGCTGGGTGCGGTGGATTTCAACGAGTGGGTGACCATGAGCCTCCAGCGTGCGATCGGGAATGTGCAGAGCCGCATGCAGGATGGTCTGGCGGTGCTGGCGACCGTGGGTTCGACCGCGCCGTTCGTCGGCCTGTTCGGCACGGTGTGGGGTATCTACCACGCGCTGGTGAAAATCGGCATGTCGGGCCAAGCGTCGATCGACAAGGTGGCCGGGCCGGTCGGCGAGGCACTGATCATGACCGCCATCGGTCTGGCGGTCGCCGTGCCGGCGGTGCTGGGCTACAACTGGCTGGTGCGGCGCAACAAGGCCGTGATGGAAGAGGTCAATGCCTTTGGCTCCGACCTGCACGCCGTCCTGCTGGGTCTGGCCAAGAAATAAGCCACCATTGGCCGGATTTTGCTCCAGTGCGGTATCCGGCCCTGACCGACTTCGAGGAAACACAAGATGGCCATGAATATCGGGCAAGCCGACGACGAGACCATCAGCACGATCAACACGACACCTCTGGTGGATGTCATGCTGGTGCTGCTGATCATTTTCCTGATCACCATCCCGGTCGTGACGACTTCGGTGAAGGTGAATCTGCCCAAGGAAAGCAACGTGATCCGGGAAACCAAACCGG
>JBEANV010000399.1:0-13394 GCA_041165285.1 Pseudomonadota bacterium
CACTCCACGCTGTTCGGCCCGGTCAAGTTCGCCTACCTGCCGCAGCACCTGAGCGAGCGCGAGATCACCGGCGGCAACGGCATGGTGGAGATGGGCACGTTCGTGGCGATCCTGCTCGGCAACGTCGCGGGCGGGCTGCTGATCGGCATGGCCGAGGGCGGCGCCCGTGCGGTGGCGATCGGCTGCATCGCGATGGCGCTGCTGGGGCGTGTCGTGGTGCAGTTCGTGCCACCGACCCCGGCCACCGACCCGGCCCTGCAGATCAACCCCAACCCCTTCACCGAGACCTGGCGCAACCTGAAGCTTGCGCACGGGAACATCGTCGTCTTCCGCTCGCTGCTGGGTATCTCGTGGATGTGGTTCTTCGGCGCGGTGTTCCTGAGCCAGTTCCCTGCCTTCGCCAAGGAGGTGCTGCACGGCAACGAGCAGGTCGCCTCGCTGTTGCTGGTGGTGTTCTCGATCGGCATCGGCACGGGGTCGCTGCTGTGCGAGGTGCTGTCGAAGCGCCACGTCGAGATCGGCCTCGTGCCACTGGGCGCGATCGGGATGACGGTGTTCTCGGTCGATCTGTACTTCGCCGCCACCGGCCTGCCGCTGCCGCAGGGCGCGGCGTCGTACACGCTCGGCGCCTTCCTGGCCGAGCCGGCGCACTGGCGCGTGATGGCCGATCTGGCGCTGCTGGCGGGTTCGGCGGGCCTCTACAGCGTGCCGATGTACGCACTGATCCAGTTGCGCGCGCCCAGGAGCCACCGCGCCCGCATCATCGCTGCCAACAACATCCTCAACGCGCTGTTCATGATCGCCAGCTCGGTGATCGCGGGCGCGATGCTCGGGGCGGGCGCGACCATCCCGCAGGTGTTCCTGGCGACCGGACTGGCCAACGCGCTGGTGGCCGGCTACATCTTCCTGCTGGTGCCGGAGTACCTGCTGCGCTTCCTCGCCTTCGTGCTGACGCGCTTCGTCTACCGCCTGAAACTGACCGGCGATCAGCACATCCCGACCGAGGGCGCCGCCATCGTCGCCGCCAACCATGTCAGCTACGTGGACGCGCTGGTGCTGGCCGCCGCCAGCCCGCGGCCGATCCGTTTCATGATGGACCACCGCATCTTCGCCACGCCGGTGCTGGGCGCGCTGTTCCGGCTCGTCAAGGCGATCCCGGTCGCGCCGCAGAAGGAAGACCCGGTGGTCTACGAACGTGCCTTCGCCGAGGCCGCCCAGGTGCTCGCGGAGGGTGACCTGCTCGGCATCTTCCCGGAAGGCGGCATCACCCGCGACGGCGCGCTGCAGCCCTTCAAGGGCGGGATCATGAAGATCCTGGAGCGCCAGCCGGCGCCGGTCGTTCCGGTGGCGCTGGTCAATCTGTGGGGCTCGACGTTTTCGCGCATCGAGGGCGGGCGGGCGATGGCCAGGCCGCTGCGGCGCGGGCTGTTCAGCCGGGTCGAGGTGGTCGCCGGCCCCGCGCTGCCCGCGGCGCTGGTCACGCCCGAGCGGCTGCAGTCGGCGGTCGGCGCCTTGTTGCACACTGGCGCACCAGCCCCCGACCCTGTCCCCCGCCCGTCGATGCCATGACCCCGTCCGCGCCCCGTCCGCCTGCACTCTCCGTCACCGTCGTGCGCGACGAGTCTGTGCTGGTGACGCTGCGAACGGCGTGGGAATCGCTGGAGGACCAGGCCGAGCACTACGGGCTGTATGTCACCTGGAGCTATGTCCGTCTCGCCTGGCAGCATCTGGCGGCACCGGGCGACCAGCTCTGGATTCTGGTGGTGCGGGACGAGCAGGACCGGCTGCATGGCGTGCTGCCGCTGGTGCGGGTGACCGAGCGGCACTACGGCATGGCGCTGCAGGTGCTGCGCCACATCGGCATCTGGGAGGGTGACCGGCCCGGCCTGCTGGCGCTGGAAGACGCCGACCGGGTCTGGGCCGTGCTCTGGGAGGCGCTGGTCGCGCGGCGCTCGGAGTGGCAGGTGCTCGACCTGCGCGAACTGGTCGCGGGCTGCTGGCCGCTGCGCGCGCTGCAGCGCCCCGGCAAGGGGTTTTCCAGCGAGACGCTGCCGGACATCGACGCCCCGTTCCAGCGCCTCGACACCGACTGGGCGCTGCATGTCGCCACCCGGCACGCGTCCGTGCAGGCCCAGCGCCTGCGGATGCAGCAGCGGCTGCAGGCCGAACAACCCGGCACCTGCGTCGTGGTCGCCGAGACACCCGAGGAGATCAGTGCGGCGCTGGAGCGCTACCTCCTGCTGGAAAAGGCGCTGGTGCAGGCCGACAGCGGCGTCACCATCGGCAGCAACCTGCGCCTCGTCGCGTTCTACCGCGACTGGCTGCCCCGGCTGGCGGCCCGCGGTGACGCGGCGGTTTGGCTGCTCGGCGGCGACGGCGGCGAGATCGCCGGCCTGATCCGCCTGCGCTGCGGCGACACCTGGATCGAGCGCCACGCCTGCTACGACCCCGCCCACGCCGACATCACCCCCAGCCTGCTGCTCACCGTCGAGGCGCTGCAGCACAGCGTCGACACCACTGCCGAGGAATCCACGCTGGTCAGCGTGCGCGAGCCGGACGGCGCCACCGCCTCGGTGCTCGACTGGTACGACGGGCGCAGCCGGACGCAGCGGCTGTCGGTGTGGAACCTGCAATCGCGGCTCGGGCCGATCGCGTTGCTGAAGGGGCTGGGCAGCAAGTTCATGCGCTGATCGCCCCTGACGCCATGACGCCCTGACGGTCACGCCTCGGTCGCCCAGACCGCCAGCGGGCCGAGGGGAACGAAACCGGCGTGTCGGGCATGCACCAAATCGTCCCCGCGCTCGTAGCCCACCAGCGGACGGCCGGGGAACAGGCGACCTGCCAGGCGGACCAGGCTGGCCCAGGCCTCGTTCGGGTCCATCTGGCGGGCAAACAGGTTGGACACGCCGACGACGCCCGGAGATCGGTTCAGGACACAGCCGGCCACCACGGCGCCGCCGCGACGCCGGCCCGCCAGGAAGGCGTGGTCCGCGCTGTCCAGCAGGCTCGCCGGGAACTGCGGCGCCGGGTGGTCGGCGGTGAGATTGCGGCTGTCTCCGTGCCAGGCGGCTTCCCATTCGAGGAGCTGGGCGTGGTTTCTGACCCTGAACCAGTCGATGTCCCCGTCCCCGTCTGGCGGTGCGGGCTGGGTTTCTGCTGGTTCGCGCCAGATCCATCGGGCATTGAACAGCACACGGAATCCGGCGGCCGTCAGATCAAATTGCCCGTAGCTGTCTTTCATCGACCAGCCACGGAAGGTCTTGGTCTGCTGCAGGTCGTCGAGACAGGTCTGCAGCCGTGCCCGCTCCAGCGTGGGCGACAGGACGACCAGGTTGGAGTGAAAAGGCAGCGCCTGCAACGGTGAGGACCATGTGTCCGCATTGACCGTGCAGCCGATGCTGTGCGCCCGGAAGATGCCCAGGTACCAGAACACGTTGTTCAGCACCGCCAGCTCGACTCTCGGATCGGCCATCCTGTGTGTTTCCCGCAATCCGACCGCCGATCAGCCCGGCTTCACGCTTTGGGGCGGCACGGGCTGTTGATCGACCTGCTCCAGTGCCGCATCGAGACAGGCCCATGCGGGCGCACGGCTGGTCCAGATGTTCATCGTCGGCGGCACGGAAGAAGGATCGTCCAGCGCGCCCACGCGGACGACGGTGAATTGCGGGCGCCCGGACGAGTTGGCAAACAGATGCGACCCGCAGTTCGGGCAGAAGCGCCGGCGCATGGTGTTGCCGCTGTCGGCGGTGCTGGTGTATTCGCTCGTCTGCCCCTCAACGTCGAGCGCCGATGTCGGCACGAGCATGTTGACCGTGCCATTGGCGGACAGGTGCTGGCAGTCGCGGCACCAGCAGACGCGGGCCGCGACCGGATCGGCCGAGAGGCGGAAGCGGACGGCGCCGCAGAGGCAGTGGCCAGTTCGTTCGGTCATTTGGGGTTCCTTGGGTGGCGGCCATAACCATTGCACTTCAGACTTGACTCCGCCGCCTGCGAGGTCCAAAGCTGAAGCTAAACGGCGACGCGCTTGCGCGGCGGCCGGCTGGAGCGACCGGTTAACCCCTGCGTTTCTTTCGCAAAAGCCAGCATGCTTGCCAATGCCCTGTTAACCGACTCGGATGTCGGAAATGCTTTCTGAATTTCAGGCTGCAAGACAACGACATTGCTGCCCTGCACGAAGTTTTTCAGGTACTTGCCACGAACCCCTTTGCCAAGTTGCTCGCGCTTCAATTCAGGGATCTCTTGATCAGTCATTTTCGTAGATGCCTTTTTCATAACGAGTTGCCTTTCTTGCGCTGATGATTCGAATGCCGTTACGGCGCTCTGTGTGAACAACTACCAAAAGCCGCGCTTTGTTTGAGATTCCATAGGTTCTGCTCCTGTCCTCACTCTCGGAGTGATCTGCATCTGTAAAGGTCAGCGCCATTGCATCCCCCAAACACACTGACAGCCTCATCGAACGAAACGCCGTGCTTCAGCAAATTGCTTGCTGCCTTTTGATCGTCCCATTCGAACTTGAACATGACAAATACCTGAAATGTTTAATATTCGACTTGGGTGGCAGTCTGTTTATCGACAAGCCGCATAGGTATGAACTCAAAGCCTGCACTGCTGGCGTAGCCCTTCACGCCGCCTAAAGGCCACTCAGCATAGCGAAATCGCCATTCCAGGTCTACGCCCGCCACCCCCGAACCCGCCGCACCACCCCCCGCCGAATCCACCGTCCAACCCGCCACCCCCGCGACGCCCGCACCCGTGCCAACGCGGCCTCTTTCCACACGATCCACCGCCCGTGAACCCGCGCAAACCACGCCAGTTGCATCAGCGCCGGTTGCGTGAGCTGAAAGATTCGGGCGACCAGTGCGGTGCCGAGCAGTTTGGCCAGGACGATCACGGCGATGCCCGTGAAGACGTGACCGTGTGACACCAGCGCCAGCGCGGCGAGCTTGATCGGCAGCAGCATCAGCCCCGGCGCCAGGAACACCACCAGCGCCAGCGCGGGCGGCAGCCGGGCAACGCGGCGCTCCAGCCAGCCGATCAGCGGCAACCGCGCCAGTTGCGCCATCCACCGGGCCAGCGGCTCCCAGCCCCATTCCTCGAACAGGACGATCAGCGCGATCAGCCACTGGAACAGCCAGCGCAGCGGGCGGGTGAGCAGTTCGATCACAGGGTGCATGGCGGTCAGTCTGGCACAGCGCGGCGGACTTCGGCCGGCGTCATCAACCCTGATGAAGTGCCGGCAGAAGGGTGCTGTTCAGCAACCCGTCATGTGCCTACCGTGAGGGCTTCCTGCATCGAAAGGCGCCCCGTGCCCAAGCCACCCCCCGGTGTACCGCTGAATCCGCGCGGCCCCGTGCCCGGTGGACCGGCGCGCGAGCGGCTGGACGAGTTCGAGCGGGGCAGGGATCTCCCGCCGACCTTGCCACCACCGCCAGAGGCGCCCGAGCCTCCGGTGCCCACCGCCCCGCATCCCGGTCGATCGCCACGTTCGTCCCCCAAGGAGAACACATGAAGACCCCGCTCGACAGTGACACCGGCCCCGCCACCGCGGCGCCCGGCACCCGTGCGCTCCAGCCCAAGCCCACAGGCGGCAAGGCGCTGGCCCGGTTGCGCGAGTTCAGCGACCCCCGTGGTCTGCAGGTCATCGCCGACGCCGCGATGGACCCCGTGCCCGACGAGCCGGCCGTTGGCACCAAGGCGCGGCGAGGCGTCGGCAAGGCCACCGCCACGGCATCGGACCAGGCCGCGGAACTCGCCCAGCGCTACGCCGATGCGGCGGTGGCCCTGGGCGCTGCCGAAACCGATGGCGCCGCGCCCGACTACGCACCGCAAACCGACGCGGCCGACGGCCCGGCCGAGCGCGACGGACCCCCGGCGCCCGCCCCGCGTGCCGTGCCGCCGGCCTGGCGCTCGCTCGGCCCGGTCTACATGCCCAACGGCCAGACCTACGGCAGCAACCCGGGGCGCACCATCGTCTCGGGCCGCGTGTCCAGCATCGCCGTCGATCCCTCGAACGGCAACCACCTGCTCTGCGGCTCGGCCGCGGGCGGTGTCTGGGAATCGTTCGACAACGGCACCACCTGGTGGCCGCGCACCGACTCGGCTCCCACGCTGACCGTGGGCGCACTCGCCTATGCCAAGTCCGCGCCCGCCACCGTTTATTGCGGCACCGGCGAGGGCAACTTCTACGCTGGCCTCGGCGCCGGGGTGCTCAAGTCGGCCAATGGCGGCACGACCTGGTCGCTGGTCGCGGGCGTACCGTTTGTCGGACAGGGCTTCTACGACCTCGTCGTCGATCCGGTCAACGTGAACCACGTGCTGGCGGGCACCACCAGCGGGCTGTACGAATCGACCAACGGCGGCGTGGCCTGGACGCTGCGACGCGCCCGGCGCACCTGGTCGCTGGCCTACCAGACCAGCGGCGGCGCGGCGGCCGAAGTGCTGGCCGCGTGCAGCGACGGCGTGTACCGCTCGACCAACGGTGGTACGACCTGGGCGGCCGTGGCGCTGCCCGGCGCCCCGGCGAGCTGGAACCGGCTGGCGGTGTCGATGGTGCGCGGTGACCCGCGGGTGGCCTATGCCTTCGGCTCGTCCGGCGGCGCAGCCCGGCTGTACCGGCGCAACACGGCCGGCGTCTGGAGCGCGGTCGTGCTGCCCGCCGGGGTGACGGTCGGGCAGGACTGGTACGACTGGTGCCTGATGGCCGCGCCCGACACGGTCAACCAGGTCTATGTCGGGGCGATCGACAACTTCCGCGGCACGCTGTCCGGCACCACCTGGACCTGGATGGCGATGTCCGCCAAGACCAGCGGCGACTCGATCCACCCGGACCAGCACGCCTTCGCGCTGCACCCGACCGATCCGAACGTGCTGTTCGCTGGCAACGATGGCGGGCTCTACCGCTCGCCCAACCGCGGCGTGAACTGGACCTCGCTGAACAACGGGCTGGCGATCACCGAGATCGAGTACCTCGCGCAAGACTGGGGCAGCACCCGCCTGCTGCTGGCCGGCACGCAGGACAACGGCACGATCCGCTACACCGGCTCCGCTGTCTGGGAACACGCCCAGGACGGCGACGGCGGCGATTGCGGCCTGAACCGGCCCAGCCCGAATGTCTGTTTCCATACCTTCTACGGCATGGGCATGGAGCGCTCCACCACCGGTGGCGGCTGGGGCAGCTGGGGCTGGATCGGGCCGGCCGTGCCCGCCGGGTACAGCGCGCTGTTCTACCCGCCGGTCGAGGTCAATGGCGACACCGTGGCGCAGGCCGGGCAGAGCGTGTTTGTCTCGCGCAACCGCGGCACGGCGTTCACCGAGGTGGCGCTGCCGGCCGGCCTGCTGACGACGGCGATGCACGCCTCGACCGCGGACCGGCTCTATGTCGGTGTCAGCGTGGGCCGGGTCTTCCGGCTGGACTGGAACGGTGCGTCCTGGGTGCGCACCGAACTGACCGTGCCGCGCAGTGGCGCCCAGGTGAGCGACCTCCACGTCGAAGCCGGCGCGCCCAACAACGTCTGGGTGACCTACCGAGCCTCCAGCGGTGGGCGGGTCTACGCCTCGACCAATGGCGGCACCTCGTGGACCGACCGCAGCACCGGGCTGCCGGTGCTGCCGATCAACGCGGTCTGCACCGACCCGGGCAACGCCGGGCGGGTCTGGGTGGCGGCGGACATCGGCGTGTACGAGTCGCTCAGCAGCGGCGCGGCCTGGGCGGCGCTGGGCACCGGGTTGCCAAACGTGATGGTGGCCGATCTGGTCTTCCACCCGCACGCCCGTGTGCTGCGGGCCGGCACGCGCAACCGTGGCGTCTGGGAGGTACCGGTCGATGGCTGGCTGACGGTGCCGATCTGCGGCACGCAGTTCACCGGCACGATCGCCGGCAACCAGAGCGGACGCTGGTTCACCTTCAACTGGCCCGCGACCTGGCACGTCGTCTGGACCGTGATGCCTGTCAGCCCGATCTCGGGCACACCGCAATTGCGCTGGACCGTGCAGGTCGAACGCGGCTCGTCCGAGTACGTGACCTACTGGATCAACGTCACCAACCTCACCGCGGCGGCCGTCCAGTTCGAAGGACGCTACGCCATCCTGAGCAAGTACTGAGATCGGCACCCGAACTGCACTGAACTGCACTGACCAAGGAGCACGGATCATGTGGACTGGAACCCAATTCACCGGCAGCCTCGCCCCCAGCGCGACCAACAGCTGGTTCACGTTCAACTGGCCTTCGGACTGGCACGTGGTCTGGTACGCGGTGCCGACCTCGCCCTATGGCGGCGGCGCGCAGATCGAGTGGTCGGTGACGGTCGCCCGCGGCGACGCCACGCACACCACCTACTGGATCACGGTCCGCAACCTGACCGCCCAGACCGTCAATTTCGAGGGACGGTTCGCCGTCCTCAACTGAGCTGATGGAGCCCGCCATGCGCATCGTCATCGAGATCGACCAAGCCGGCACCGACGCCCAGCAGGTGCGTGCCACCAGCGACGCCGCGCCCGCCAGCGACACGGGCCAGTCGCCCGGCGCGGCCGCCGCCGCGACGCCCATCAATGCCGGCGCGGCACCGTCCCGCCCCGGCGCCCCTGCAGCGATCGCTCTGTCCGACACCAGCGCTGTTTCCCCCGACAACGCCGATGCCGGGCAGGCGATCTCTGCCGGTCCTGCCGTCCTGCCCGCCTGACTGACTGACCCCCAGGAGAAGCGCCATGGAAGTCCTTGTCGAATCGTTCCCCTTCGTGTTCGGCCTGCTGCTGGGCCTGACCTGCAACCGCCTGGGCGGCCTGCGGGCGCGCTGGCCGGTCTGGGCCGGGGCCAGTGTGGCGCTGGGCAGCTTCGCCACGTTCTGCAGCGGCGAGTACCTGGTCAGCCCCGTGTACTTCCTGCTCGACAGCGCGCTGGTGGGCGGTGTCTGCGTGGCCACGGTGCTGTTCCTGCAGTGGCGCGCGCAGCGCCGCGCCGTGCGCTGAGCCACGGACGCATTCCCGCCTTACTTCGCGGACAGCGTCATCGCGGCGGACGGCTTCCACGCCGCCGCGTCGCCGTCGCTGCGGCTTGCCTTGGGGGCGCCTAGGAAGATGCGCTCGTTCGACAACTGCCGCGCCAGCAGTGCGTCGCGCACCGCTTCGCCGCGCCGGGCAGCGAGTTCGCGCCAGACGTCGGCAGACACGGGGAGGGCGGCGGCCAGGGTCGCGGTCATCTCGGCGTCGGCCGGCTCGGCTGGCACCTTGGCGGGCGCTGCGGGCGCAGACGCACCCGGTTTGGCAGGCACCGCCTTTGGCAGTTGCCGGACCAGCGCCTTGAGCAGGCGCGTCCGCTCGTCCGGTGACAGCGGCGCGTCGAGTGCGTCGGGTGCTGCGCCGGCTTCGGTTCGCTCCCGGCGTGCCGTGGCGAGCAAGCGTTGTTCCAGTGCGGCGGCGCGGTAGGCGGCCTGTTCGGCCGGGCCGTCAGCTTGGCCATGCAGGGTCAGCGTCAGCGTGGGGCGGTCCGCCAGTGCTTTCGCCACCTTGTCGGTCGTGTCGCGCCCCTCGGTGGTCAATGTGGCTGTTCCCGGCTCGAAGGTGACCACGCTGAGGTCGTCGCTCCCGCCGCCCGAGAGGAAGGAAAACGGCGCCGTGATGGCCTTGGTCAGCACGTTGCCGATCACCTTCAGCACCAGCCCGAACACGCTGAACTGCGGGTCGTTGAGCGAGCCGCCGATCGGCATGTCCAGGTCGATCACTCCATTGCGGTCCTTCAGCAGCGCCACGGCCAGCAGCACCGGCAATTGCGTCGCCGTCGGGCTTTCGACCCGCTCGCCGAAGGTGAGCTGGTTCAGCACGAGCTTGTTGGTGGCAGTGAGCTGGCCCTCGGGCGTGATGCGGTAGGCGACTTCCATCGTCAGCTTGCCGCGCTCGATGCCGTAGCCCGCGTACTTGCCGGCGTACGGCGACAGCGGGGTCAGTTCCAGGTCGGAGGCGCGGGCGCGCAGGTCCATCACGGGCGGATTGGCGGTCGGGTTGATCTGGCCGTTGAGGTCGAGCGTGCCGGTGCGTGCGACCTTGCCCTGCAGCGTGATCTCGGCCATCTCGCGGCTGCCGGCGCGCAGTGTGCCGAGGGTGCCCTGCAGCTCGCTCAGGTCGGCGCTGTAGTTGGGGCGGATGAAACGGTCGGTGAAATCGACGCGGCCGTTGCTGAGGCGGGTGGCAGCGATGGTCAGGTCGATCGGCAGCTCGGTGGCCTTGGCGGGCGCGCTGGCTGCGGCGCCGGGGGCGGTCGTTGGCGCGGGGCCGACATCCTGCAGATTGAAGCGGCCATCCTCGGTGATGACGAGCTTCGAGTAGAAATCGTTCAGCCCGAGCGCGCCGATCACCACCTTGGGTTTCTGCGGCGGCTTGAGCAGCACGTCCAGCCCCTGCAGCGTCAGCGCCTGCCAGCGCAGCAGCTCGTCGCTGGTGCGCTGCGCGGTGCGGCGGGTGTGGAGCTGCACGTCGCCGACGCGGCCGTCGCCCTTGAGCGTGACGTTCAGACCGGCCGGTCCGTCCTGCAGCGCCAGATCGCCGTCGTAGCCCAGATTCGCCCGCAACAGGCTCAGCCCGAGCGCCTCGCCGAAATACGGCTCCAGGGCGTGGACCGGGAAGTTCTGCACCTTCAGCTTGCTCTGCACCCGCAGCGGGGCGAGGCTCAGTTCACCACGGCCGTCGAGCGTGCGGACGGCGGGGCCTTTGCCCTTCGCGGGGGTCGTGGTGGCAGGGGCCACGTTGGCGCCGAGCTGCCAGCGCAGCGACGTGACGAGCTGGTCGCCGCGGAGCGCGAGGTTCTGCAATCCGACACTCAGCTGGGCGATGTCGAGTTGCACGGGCGATGCGGCCTGCGCGTCGGTGAACTGCAGGCGGCCATCCTGCAACTGCAAGTCCTTCAGCGTCACCTGCCACGGTGGCGAGGCGGGTGCGCTGGGCGGCTGCGGGACCAGCCACTGCAGCACGTTCCACTGGCCCTTGGCGTCCCGCGCCAGCCGGGTGTCGGGGCGACCGATCTGCAGGCGAGCGAGCGCCACGGTGTGGGCGTTCAGGTCGATGGTGGCGTCGTCGAGCTGCAGCTTGCCCAGGGACACCAGCGTGGCCAGGCCGGTGCTGCGGTCGCTGAGCTTGAGCGCCTCGGCCGTGGCCTGCTTCAGGTCAAGCTGGAGCTGCTCGGGCTTCTGGTCTGCCGCGGCTGCCCAGCGCAGTTGTCCGCTGGCAGACAGCTCGCCGCCGAGCTGGGGCTTGAGCGTGGCGTTCAGATAGGGCTGCAGCGCGGCGAGGGCGACGCGCTCGATCTCCAGGTCCACCTGCGCGCTGCGGTCGCCGGCTTCCCCCTGCACGGTCAGCTTGCCCTGGGCCGGGCTGTCGGCGTTGGCGCCGTGCAGCGTCGTGCTCAGCTTGAGCGTCACGGGCGCGCTCAGCGGCCATTGCACCGCGCCGGTTTCCAGGCTCAGCCCGGCCAGCGTCAACGCGGCGGCGGGTTGCGTGGTGGCATCGCGCCAGCGGACGCGGGTGTTCTGCAGCGCCACGGCGTCGACCTTGACCTGCCATTCGGGGGCCGCGCCGACTGCGGCCGGGGCGGGCACGGCGCCGTCGGCCGGACCGGCGAGCTGCTGCAGGCTCAGCCGACCTTGTGCATCCCGCGACACGTCCAGCGTCAGGCCGTCGAGCGTCACCGCGCCGAGCGTGACCTGCCGGGCCAGCGGCTGCACATCGCGCAGCGCCACCTCCAGCGCACCCCACGACAGCACGGCGGCACCCGCGCGGTCAGTCAAGGCCAGGTCTTCGGCGTTCAGACGGCCGCTCAGGCGCACGACGGGCGGCTGCTTCGGCGGCGCCTCGAAGTGCAGCGCCAGTTCGCTCGACACGCGGCCACGTTGCAGCTTCACCGGCAGCGCGTCCGGCCAGTAACCCAGCCACGGCGCGAGATCGAAGCCATTGAGCTTGAACTGCGCCTGGGCGGGCCGCTGGGCGGCGAAGGGCCGGGCCTTGGCTTCGGAGTCGAAGGCCGTGCCATCGAGCTGGAAGGCCAGCCGCGGCGTCACTTCGGTGTCGATCGCGGCGGGCAGGTTGGACAGGAAGGGCACGGCCAGCGTCAGGCCGGTGAGCCGGTGTTCGCGCTGCAGCGGCAGGTCGCTGAAGCGCACGGCGCCGCCGCGCAACTGCACGTTGTGCAGCGCGAAGCGGGCCGGTTCATCCGGCGGCGGCGTGGTCGCGGGCTGGCTGAAGCGGGCGATCAGGTCGTCGATGTCGTAGTGGCCTTCGGCGCTGCGCGTCAGGCGGAGTTCGGGCTGGTCGATCTCCAGCGCGGTGAGCACGGGCGCGAGGTTCAGCACCGAGCGCAGGTCGGCGTTGGCGTAGAGGCGGGCGATCTTCAGCAGCGGCTCGCCGGATGGCGCACCCGGCGCGGCGCCGATGGTGAATTGTTCGGCGGTCAGCTCCAGCGTCCAGGGCTTGAAGTCGATCCGCCCGACCTGCACCGGGCGGCCGAGGGCCGCGCTGGCGCGCTGCTCGATTTGCGACTTCAGCAGCGGGGGCACGCCCAACCACGCCACGCCCATCAGCCCCGCCACGGCCAGAAGGCCCCACCCGATCCGCATGAACACCCGTTGCACAGTCCCTCGCTTGTTGCCGAAACAACGTTGAACAGGGGACCGATGGTGCCTCAAGTCGGTGCGCCTTGACGCTCCTGCTTCATCTCCCCACAATCCTGCCCACGCTCCGGGGTGCCCCGGGCCGGCAGTTTGTCACTGCGGCCCGATGTGCTGAGATGGTCTTGCGACCGAACCCGCTGTACTTGACCCGGTTAGTACCGGCGTAAGAAGAGCCTGTACCTCGACCACCCAGGCGTCCGCCCCCGGACTGCCGGCCCAGGGCACCCTTCGGAGCGTAGCCATTCCGTCCGCCGAAGGAGATCCGCCCGATGAACGCCCCCGACAAGCTCCAAGAACTGCTCACGCTCACCCGCGAGCCCTTTCCCGCGTCCACCAAGGTGTACGTAGAAGGCGCACAGCCCGGCGTCAAGGTGCCGATGCGCGAGATCGCGCTGACCAACGGCGAGCGCGTCACGGTGTACGACACCTCCGGCCCCTACACCGACCCGACCGCCGACATCGACGTGCGCAAGGGTCTGGCCCCGGTGCGCGCCGGCTGGATCGAGGCCCGCGGCGACACGGAAACCTACACCGGCCGCACCCGCATCGTGCTCGACGACGGCGGCAAGAACGAAGAGCGCGACAGCGGCCGCATCGAGGCCCTGCGCGCCGAAGCCGTGGCACTGCAGCGCACGCCGCGCCGCGCCAAGGCCGGCCAGAACGTCTCGCAGATGCACTACGCCCGCCAAGGCATCGTCACGCCGGAGATGGAATACATCGCCATCCGCGAGAACGGCAAGCGCG
>JBEANV010000400.1:0-2587 GCA_041165285.1 Pseudomonadota bacterium
GGGCGGTGTGGTCTGCGCCGTGTCGGTGGTGGGCTCGATGGTGTCGGGCGGTTGGGTGTTCACGATGCAGGCGATGGCACCCAACTTCGGCAAGCTCAACCCGCTCAGCGGTCTGGTCAACCTGCTCTCCAAGGACAAGCTGGCCGACACGCTCAAGTCCTGTGTGCTGGCGCTGCTGCTGGCGGTGGTGGGCGCCTTGTGGATGTGGGCGCACCGGGAGGATTTCGTGCGCAGCCAGTCGGTCGAGCTGACCGCCGCGTTCACCGAAGCGGGTAGCCAGATCCTGTCGGGCCTGTGGCTGCTGGTGCTGGTGCTGGCGCTGTTCGCGGTGATCGACCTGCCGCTGCAGCGCTTCATGCATGCCTCGAAGCTGAAGATGAGCCACCAGGACATCAAGGACGAGCACAAGCAGCAGGAAGGCAACCCGGAGATCAAGGGCCGCCTGCGCCAGCGCATGCGCGAGGCCTCGCGCCGCCGGATGATGACCGCGGTGCCGACGGCCGACCTGGTCGTGATGAACCCGACCCACTACGCCGTGGCGATCAAGTACAGCGAGGACAGCGGCGGAGCGCCCAAGGTCGTCGCCAAGGGCACCGACCAGGTGGCGCTGAAGATCCGCGATCTGGCGACCGAGTCGCGGGTGCCGGTGCTGGAAGCGCCGCCGCTGGCCCGCGCGCTTTACGCCACCACCGAACTGGACCGGGAAATTCCCGTGGCGCTTTACAGCGCCGTGGCGCAGGTGCTGGCGCACGTCTTCCGCCTGCGCGAAGCGATGGCTGGCCGGGCGCCATACCCGTCTGCGCTGGACCCGATTGCCGTGCCGCCGGAGCTTGACCCGGCCGATCCCCGACACAACCGGCACGCCGCCCGCACAGGCGGTGCCCCCACGCCATGAACGCCCAGATCCTGAACCTGCAACGCCTGCTCGGCGCCAACACCGCCTTGCTGCAGGGCATGGCCGCACCCGTGATGATCATCATGGTGCTGGCGATGATGGTGCTGCCGCTGCCCACCTTTTTGCTGGACCTGCTGTTCACCTTCAACATCGCTTCGGCGCTGATGGTGATGGTGGTGGCGTCCTACATGGTGCGGCCGCTGGACTTCGCGGCCTTTCCCTCGGTGCTGCTGCTGACGACGCTGATGCGGCTGTCGCTGAACGTGGCGTCGAGCCGGGTCGTGCTGCTGGAAGGCCACACCGGGCCGGGCGCGGCGGGTGCGGTGATCGAGTCCTTCGGCCACTTCCTGATCGGCGGCAACTTCGCGGTCGGCTTCATCGTGTTCGCGATCCTGGTGGTGATCAACTTCGTCGTGGTCACCAAGGGCGCCGAGCGCATTGCCGAAGTTGGTGCGCGCTTCACGCTGGACGCCATGCCCGGCAAGCAGATGGCCATCGACGCCGACCTGAACGCCGGCTTGATCGACGAGAAGGAGGCCAAGCGGCGCCGGATCGAGGTCGGCAACGAGGCGGAGTTCTTCGGCTCGATGGACGGTGCGTCGAAATTCGTGCGCGGGGACGCCATCGCCGGCATCCTGATCCTGGTCATCAACATCCTCGGTGGCTTCATCATCGGCGTGGCGCAGCATGACCTGACCGCCTCCGCCGCCGCAAGCACCTACGTGCTGCTGGCGGTCGGTGACGCGCTGGTGGCGCAGATTCCCAGCCTGCTGATTTCGGTGGCAGCGGCCATGGTGGTCTCGCGCGTTGGCAAGGAGCAGGACGTCGGCACGCAGATCATCGGCCAGATGTTCCGCACGCCGCAGGCCGTGGGGATGACCGCGGCGGTCATCGGGCTGCTGGGCCTGGTGCCAGGCATGCCGCACCTGGTGTTCCTGTCGGTGGCTGCGGGGCTGGGCTACCTGGCCTACAGCATGCGCGGGCGCGGCGACTTGCTGGCCGCGGCGGAGGCCGAGGGTCTTGCCGCAGCCGATGCGTCCCTCCGCAAGGCGCCCGGCGATGAGGCGAGCTGGGATGACCTGCAGCCCGTGGACACGCTGGGCATGGAGGTCGGGTACCGCCTGATCGCACTGGTGGACAAGGAGCGCGGCGGCGACCTGCTCAACCGGATCAAGGGCGTGCGCAAGAAATTCGCGCAGGAGGTGGGTTTCCTGCCGCCTTCTGTCCATATCCGCGACAACCTGGAACTCAAGCCCAGCATGTACCGCCTGACGCTGCGCGGGGCCGTCATGGGCGAGGGCGAGGCCTATCCGGGCATGTTCCTGGCCATCAATCCGGGCAATGCGCAGCTTGCGCTGCAGGGCCAGAACACCGTCGATCCGGCGTTCGGACTGCCCGCGGTGTGGGTGGACGAGCGCCAGCGAGAAACCGCCCAAATGGCCGGGTACACGGTTGTTGATTCCTCGACCGTCGTGGCAACCCATCTTTCACACTTGATGCAACAACACGCGGCCCGTTTGCTGGGCCGCACCGAAACCCAGGCGCTGGTCGAGCATGTGACCAAGCTGGCGCCCAAACTCATCGAAGACGTGATCCCCAAGATGATCGGCATCGTCCCTCTGCAGAAAATCCTCCAGTCCTTGCTGGAGGAAGGCGTGCACATCCGCGACATGCGCTCGATCGTCGAATCGC
>JBEANV010000401.1:0-4604 GCA_041165285.1 Pseudomonadota bacterium
CGCCGTGACGCCCGCCGCGACGCCGCCCGGGTGGCCGAAGATGCCGCCGCCGGCCGCGAAGATCAGGTCCGTGCTGCCGAGGGCGGCGTGCGTGGCGGCGGCGACCAGACCGGTCTGGCCCGAGCTGAACACCGGCATCGCCACCATCGGCGCCGCGTCCCACAGCGGCGCCAGCACGGCCCGCGCCGACGCGATCACGCTGTCGTCGCTTTCGCTGAACTTGTTGCCGAGGCCGTTGACGTGCAGGTGGTCGGCGCCGGCCAGCCGCCAGAGCTGCTGCCACGGCGCGTAGTCCCAGCCGAGCGCGGGGTGGCGGCTCAGGTAACCCCAGCCGTTGCGGTGCGCGTGGATCGGCAGCGCGGCGTGGCGGCGCAGTTCGCGCAAGCCCACCAGCCCGATGCTGTTCAGGCTCGCCATCACGCAGGTGCCGCCCAGCGCCAGCACGAGGTCGTGGCGGCGCTTCATCTCGTCGAGTTCGCCGGTCAGGTTGAAGGCGACCATGACTTTCCGGCCGAGCCGCTGTGCCCCGTCGTTCACCTCGCGCATCACGGCGCGCACCCGGTCGTCGAACGGGCAAAAGCCGCCGTCCGCCTGCAGCTCGTCGTCCTTGATGAAGTCGATGCCGCCGTCGATCAGGTGGCGCACCTCGGTGGCGGTCTGCGCGACATCCAGGCCGACGCTCGGCTTGATGATGGTGCCGATCAGCGGGCCGTGCGCCACGCCAGCCAGTCGGCGTGTGCCCTCGATCCCCAACGCCGGGCCGGGGTTTGCAGCGGCAAAGGCGGGCGGCAGCGACAGGCCGGTGAGCCGCAGCCCCGACACGCACTGCAGCTCGAACAGGTTGCCCGCGACCGTCGCCATCAGGTTCGGCAGCGACGGTCCGAGGTTCTCCAGCGGCCACGACAGCTCCAGCACGCAGCGGGTAAAACGCGCCCCCGCCTTGTAGCGACCCGGCAGGCTCGGCTCAGCCACCGTTTCCAGCACCTCCAACCGCTCGACGCGGGCGCCGGAACGGGTTTTCAGCGCAGGCGTTTCGTTGGCGAGCGCGAGGAAGGTGCCGCTGGACTGCTCGCCCGCGATCACCTCGGCGGCGCGGCGTGGATCGTCGGGGGTTTCGAGCCAGTAGCGGGCGTGGATGCGGTCGGTCATGTCAGATGCAGCGCCCGCCGTCCACCTCCAGCGCCACGCCGGTGACCATCGACGCCTCGTCGCTGGCGAGGAAGGCGGCGGCGTGGGCGATGTCCAGCGGGCGACTGAAGCGGCCGAGCGGGATGGTGGCGAGGATGCGGGCGCGGGTGGCCTCGGTGTTCTCGCCGGGCAGGAAGTCGGCGAACAGGCCCGTCTCGCCCATCACCGGGTTGATCGCGTTGACGCGGATGCGGTCGGGCGCGAGTTCCACCGCCATGCCCTTGGTCAGCGTCACGACCGCGCCCTTGGTGCCGCTGTACCAGACCAGGCCGGGGCGCGGGCGCTCGGCGGCGGTGGAGGCGATGTTGACGATGACGCCGCCGCCCTGGGCGCGCATCACGGGGACAGCGTGGCGGGTGGTCAGGTAGAGGCTCTTGACGTTGGTGGCGTAGAGCCGGTCGAAGGTGGCTTCATCGACACCGAGCATTGGCTGGTTGCGGTGCGTCGTGCCGGCGTTGTTGACGAGGATGTCGAGCCGGCCGAAACGCGCCTGCGTGGCCTCGACCATCGCCCGCACCTCGGCGTCCGAGGTCACGTCCACCGTGACGGCCAGCGCCTGCCCTCCCTCGGCCACGATTGCGGCAGCCACCGCTTCGGCCGCGTCGCCGCGCCAGTCCGCGACCACGACGCGGGCGCCGAGCCGGGCGAAATGCAGCGCCATGCCCTCGCCGAAGCCACCACCGGCCCCGGTGATGACGGCCACGCGGTCCTGGAGTTTCTGCGTCATGGGGAATCCCTTTTCAGATCGCCGATCGGCTCAGCCGTGGCGGATGGCGATGGTCTTGACCGTGGTGAAGCCGCGCAGCCCCTCGAAGGCTTTCTCGCGGCCGTGGCCGGAATGTTTCATGCCGCCGAAGGGCAGCTCGATGCCGCCGCCCGCGCCGTAGTTGTTGATGAAGACCTGCCCGGCCTCGATGCGGTGGGCCATGCGCAGCGCCCGCGAGCCGTCGCGGGTCCACACGGCGGCGGTGAGTCCATACGGCGTGGCGTTGGCGATGCGCACCGCCTCGTCCTCGCCGTCGAAGGGCAGCGCGACCAGCACCGGGCCGAACACCTCCTGCTGCGCGATCGCGTGATCGGGCGCCACGCCGTCCAGCAGCAGCGGCGTGTACCAAAAACCGCCCGCTGGCGCGTCGTCCCGCAACTGGCCACGCGCCACGACACGGGCGCCCGACTGCTCGGCGGCGTCCAGCGTCGCCTGCACCCTCGCGTGCTGGCGGGCGTTGATCAGCGGGCCGCAGTCTGGGTCGGCGTGGCCGGGGCCGGTCGTGAGCGCGGCGAAGCGTTCGGTCAGCCGCGCCATCACCTCGGCGTAAATCGGCTGCTCGACCAGTACCCGGCTCCCGGCCGCGCAGGTCTGGCCGGCGTTCTGCACGATGGCGTTGACGACGACCGGCAGCGCGGCGTCCAGGTCCGCGTCGGCGAACAGCACTTGCGGCGACTTGCCGCCCAGCTCCAGCGTCACCGGAACGTGGTTCACGGCTGCTGCCTGCGTCACGGCCGTGCCAGTCGCGGGCGAGCCGGTGAAGGAAATGTGGCGGAGGTCGGGATGCGCGGACAGCGCGGCGCCCGCCTCCACCCCCAACCCGCAGACCATGTTCAACGCCCCGGCCGGCAACCCCGCCTCCAGCGCCAGCGCGGCGATGCGCAGCGGCGTGAGACACGCGTCCTCGGCCGGCTTGACGACACAAGCATTGCCGGCCGCCAGCGCCGCCGCCACCGAGCGGCCGAAGATCTGCGCCGGGTAGTTCCACGGAATGATGTGGCCGGTGACGCCGAAGGGCACGCGCACGGCCAGCACCGTGCTGCCGGCGGCGTAGGGGATCGTCTCGCCGTGCAGCTTGTCGGCCGCGCCGCCGTAGAACTCGAAGTAGCGGGCGCAGGCGGTGATGTCACCCCGCGCCTGCCCGATCGGCTTGCCGGTGTCGCGGCATTCGAGCGCAGCGAGTTCGGCGTGGTGCGCGGTGATCAGCGCCGCCAGCCGTGTCAGCACCCGGCCGCGTTCGGTCGCGGTGCAGCGACCCCACTCGCCGTGGAACGCGGCCCAGGCAGCGCGCACGGCGGCGTCCACGTCGCGGGCGTCGCTGCGTGGCAAGGTGGTGAAGGGCTGGCCGTCCGCCGGGTCGATCACCAGCAGCGTCAGGCCGCTCGCGGCTTCGCGGTGTTCACCGGCGATGAGGTTGAGCTGGTCGTCCATCCTGAACTCGCCGACTCACTGCGGCCCGATGGCCGGTGCAGGCGCCACGCTCGGCGCGACCACTGCCGGGGCGTAGACCAGATCCCGCAGCGCCAGGCTGATCTGCGGCACGTAGGTGATCACCATCAGGCACGCCAGGATCACGCCGACGAAGGGCAGCAGGTGCCGCACGATCTGGTCCAGCGAGATCTTCGCCACCGTGCAGGCGGCGAACAGGTTGACGCCGAACGGCGGCGTGATCATGCCGAGGGCGAGGTTGACGACCATGATGGTGCCGAAATGCACCGGGTCGATGCCGAAGTGGCGCGCCACCGGCACCAGGATCGGCGCCAGCACGATGATGGCCGCGCTGGTCTCGATGAACATGCCGATGATGAACAGCGCCACGTTCACGCCCAGCAGGAACCAGCCCGGACTCTGGAGCACCGAGCTGAGCCACGCGCCGATCGCGTCCGGCACGCCAGCGCGGGTGATCATGAACGCGAACAGCCCGGCGTTGGCGATGATGAACATGATCACCGCGCTGCTGATGACGCTCTTCTTCAGCACTGGTCCCAGGTCGGCCCAGCTCAGCTCGCGGTGCAGGAACATGCCGACCAGCAGCGCGTAGAACACCGCGACGACCGCCGCCTCGGTCGGGGTGAACACGCCGCCGTAGATGCCGCCGAGGATTATCACCGGCATCAGCAGCGCGAAGCTGGCCTTCACCGTGGCGGTGCCGACGCTCAACCGCCCGTCGCCATCCTGCAGGCCCCAGCCCTTGTAGCGGCAGTACAGATGCACGAACAGCATCAGCGCCCCGCCGATCAGCAGCCCCGGCCCGAAGCCGGCGATGAACAGCTCGCCGATCGACACCTCGGCCGACACGCCGAACAGGATCATCGGAATCGACGGCGGAATGATCACGCCCAGCTCGGCGGCGGTGGCCTGCAGCGCGGCGGCGTAGGCGGTGGGGTAGCCGTGCTTGATCAGCGCGGGGATCAGGATGGCGCCGATCGCGAACGTCGTCGCCACCGACGAGCCGGACACCGCCGCGAAGATCATGCAGGTCAGCACGCAGGTCATCGGCAGGCCGCCCTGCACGCCGCCGACCAGGCTCTTGGCGAAGTCCACCAGCCGGCGCGAGATGCCGCCGGTCTCCATCAGGTTGCCGGCGAGGATGAAAAACGGGATCGCGGCGAGCGGGAATTTGTTGATCGAGGAGAACATCTCCTTCACC
>JBEANV010000402.1:0-3629 GCA_041165285.1 Pseudomonadota bacterium
CGAGTCGCACAGCTTCTGCATGAAGTCCTTGCCACGCGGGTCGCGCATGTTGACGCTGACGCCCTGCTTGCCCATGTTGAGCTGCAGGAAGTAGCCGCTCTGCTGGTCGTCGAGGACGTGCGCGTGCTGGCGGCCGGCGTCGCCGGAGCCGGGGCGCTCGACCTTGATCACCTCGGCGCCGAGGGCGGCCAGGCAGCGGCCGACGTAGGGGCCGGCGAGGAAGTGCGAGTAGTCGATGACGCGCAGGCCGGCGAGCGGCAGCGGCTGGGTGGACGGGTTCATGCGGATTTCCTCGGGACCATGACGCGGTGCTCGCCGCGCTGCACGACTTCGTCGCGCTGGTTGATCAGCTCGGACGGCAGCACCAGGATGCCCCAGCCCGGCCGGCTCTTCGACTCGCGCTTGACGCCGACGTGGAAGCGCACGCGCACCACGTCGCCCAGCTTGATCGGTGCGACGAAGCTCCATTCCCAGCCGAGCGACATGCCCGGCTGGAAGCGCATCGTGCTGTTGGTCTTCAGGCCGTCGGCGATGGACAGGCCGAAGAGTCCATGCGCGACGCGGGTGCCGAACGGGGTCTGGCGGGCGTAGTCCTCGTCGGTGTGGACGGGGGTGTGGTCGCCGCTCAAGTCGGCATAGGCCAGCACGCGGGCTTCGGTGACCTCGTAGGGCGGGCTGGTGCAGGTAGCGCCGACTTCGGCGTCGTCCCAGTACAGGTCGTGGGTGGTGTCGTAAGGAGTAGGCATCGGTACGCTTTCAGCTTTGCAGCGGTCAGCTTCGGGGGTTGATCGACAGCGCCTGTGCGACGCAGCTCGCCGGGCGGGCCTGCATCAGCTCGACGGCCAGCCCGTCCGGCAGGCGCAGCCAGTTGCGGCCTTGCGGCATCTCGGTGACACCGAAGGCGTGGGCGGCGGTGATGGCGGCTTCCACGTCCTCGCACATGATCCCGAGGTGGCCGAGGCGGCCTTCCGGCCCCGCGAAATCGGGCTTGGCGATGAACTGCAGGCCGCCAAGGGTCCAGTACTGGATCGGGTCGGCCTCGCTGCCCTGCACTTCGCGCATCGTCATGCCGAGCACGTCGTGGAAGAAGCGGATGTGCCAGTGGATGTCGCGCACCCAGATCGCGACGTGTTCGAGGTATGCCTTGGGAGCCATGTTCATTCCTTGGGTTGCAGGGGTTGACGATCGATCGCCATGCGCCGCTCGATGCCCTTGATGCAGGCGACCAGTGCGGCGTTGACCGGGGTAGGCACGCCGACCCGCGCACCGGCACGGACAACGGCCCCGTTGATGAAGTCGATCTCGGTGATGGAGCCTTTTTCCAGGCTCTGCAGCATCGAGGTCTTGAACGCGAAGGGCAGGCCAGCCGAGGCGCGGTCCCAGGCTTCGACCGGCTCGGCCATGCTCAGCCGGACACCGCTGGCCCGCGCCACGGCCATCGCTTCGGCGACCGCCGCAAGCGCCGTGTCACGCAGCGCGGGGATGGCGTACAGCTCGCCGTACACCAGCCCGGTGATGCCGCTCAGCGCGCCCGTGGCGACGTTGATGAGGAGCTTGTCCCACATCGTGCCAAGGATGTTGTCGCTGACCTCGGTGGCGAGTCCGGCGCGGTTGAACGCGGCGGCGATGGCCTGCACGCGGGGCGTGGCCGTGCCGTCGAGTTCGCCGATGACGGTGCGCTTGCCGGTGACGCCAGAGAGGATGCGGCCGGGACCAAGCATCACGCCACCCACGTAGGTCTTGCCCGCCATCACGCGCTCTCGGCCGACGACCTCCGCCAGGATGTCCTCATGCCCGAGGCCGTTCTGGAGCGACAGCACGACCGTATTCGGCCCGACGATGGACCGGGCGCCCTCGATGGCCGTGCGCGTGTCGAAGGACTTGACCAGCACGACGACCACATCGGCCACGCCCAGCCCTTCGCACGAAGTCGCGGCACGCACGGCCACGGCGCGCTCACCGTCCGACGTGACCAGCGTGAGGCCGTGGGTGTTGATCGCGGCGACGTGGGCCGGCGAGCGGTTGAGGAGCGCCACGTCGGCGCCCGCTTCGGCGAGCGCGCCGCCGATGGCACAGCCGAGTGCGCCGGCGCCCAGGATGCAGATGTTCAAGGTGGTTCCCTGCGGTCAATGCCTGTGATCGAGGCCGCGACGATAGGACGACCGCGCCATGTCGGCAATCCAATGCAACCAATACACTGCATTGCCATTCTCAATACCAACCATGCTGACCGACGATCCGCCCCTGCCCGACACCCGGCTGCTGCGCCTGCTCGACCTGCTCTACGACACCCGCAGCGTCACCCGCGCCGCCGAGCACCTGGGGCTTAGCCAGCCGACGGTGAGCATCTGGCTCGGGCAGTTGCGCGAACAGTACGGCGATCCGCTGTTTGTGCGCACCCCCGGCGGCATGGCGCCAACCCCCCGCGCCGACGCGATGATCGGCCCGGCCCGCGAGGCGCTGGACGCGATGCGCCGCCTCGGCCGGGCGGGGGCCGACTTCGATCCGGCCACGAGCACCCGGCATTTCCGCATCTGCATGACCGACGCCAGCCACATCACGCTGCTGCCGCCGTGGCTGGCGCATGTGCGGGCGCTGGCGCCGTCGGTCAGCCTGTCGGCGGCGCGCATCGACGCGCAGACCGCCGACGCGCTAGCCTCGGGCGAGGCGGATCTGGCGGTCGGGCTGGTGCCGTGGCTGGAGTCGGGCTTCTACCAGCAGGCGCTGTATCCGCAGGACTGGGTCTGCCTCATCAATGGTCGGCATCCGCGCCTCGGCGATACGCTGACGCAGGCCGAATACGCGGCCGAAGCCCATGTCGGCATCTCGGCCGGCACGGGCGCGCCGCTGCTGGCGCAGGCGATGGCGGATGGCGGGGTGCAGCGGCGGGTGTTGCTGGAGCTGCCGGGGTTTCTCGGGCTGGGCGCCGTCCTCTCGACCACCGACCTCGTGGCCACGCTGCCGCGCCAGATTGGCGAAACACTGGCGCGGGCGCACGGCCTGCGGGTGCTGGCCTGTCCGGTGGCGATCGCCGAGTTCACCGTCAAGCAGCACTGGCACGCCCGCTACCACCACGACGCCGGCAACCGATGGCTGCGCGGGGTGTGCGCGGCGCTGTTCCTGCGGCCACAGGCAAACCCGCCCTGACACTGCACCAAGCAGGTGCTAGATTCGCCGCATGACCACCCCCGACCGGGCCAAGAAAGCGCCACGCCGCACCGCCGAGCGCATCCTCGACCACTCGCTGGTGCTGTTCAACCGCTATGGCGAACCGAACGTCTCCACCAACGCGCTCTCGGCCGACCTGAACATCAGCCCCGGCAACCTGTACTACCACTACCCGGCCAAGGAGGCGCTGGTCAACGCGCTGGTCAGCCGCTACGAGGCCGCGTTGACCGAGGCGTTGACGGCGGCGGGGCCGGCCGATGACGCCGAGGGCGCGTGGAACCTGGTGCCGGGGCTGCTGCGGCTGGCGTGGGACTACCGCTTCATCTTCCGCGACCTGAACGACCTGCTGACGCGCAACCGGCAGTTGGAGACGCGCTGCCAGGCGGCGCTGACGGTGCAGCAGGCGGCGGTACGGGAACGGGTGGTGCGGTTGTGCGTGATCGACGGGGCGCCGCTCTGCG
>JBEANV010000403.1:0-4240 GCA_041165285.1 Pseudomonadota bacterium
GTCCTGGAGCCACTTGAGGATGATGGAGGTGTCCAGACCGCCCGAATAGGCGAGGACGACGCGCTTGATCTGTTGCTGTTGGGACATGGTGACTGCCGCTGCGGTATGCCGCGTGAAATGAGGAGCAAACCTCGATTTTACGGGTCAGCGGACCTGGCCGAACCGACCGCTGTTGAAGTCGGTGACGGCCTGTTCGATCTCGGCCCGACTGTTCATCACGAACGGCCCGTAGCCCACGATCGGCTCGTCGATCGGCTCGCCCGACAGCAGCAGCACGCGGGCATCGCCACCCTGCGCCTGGACCTGCACCCCCGTGCCTTCGCGGCTGAAGGTGACGCACTGGCTCTGCTGCGCCAGCGCGGCGCCATTGACCTGCACCGCGCCGCCCAGCACCACCATCAGCGTGGTCCAGCCGTCCGGCTGCGCCAGCGTGGCCGTGTGCCCGGCCGCAACCTGCACATCCCACACGTTCATCGGCGTGAAGGTGCGTGCCGGGCCGGTGTGGCCGGCGCAGTCCCCGGCGATCACGCGCACCTGGCCCGCGCCCCCGTCGAGCGGCACGGCAGGGATGTCCGCATCGACGATCGCCTGGTAGCGGGCCGAAGTCATCTTGTCGCGGGCCGGCAGGTTGACCCAGAGCTGCACCATCTGGAACGGCCCGCCCGTGCGGCTGTACGCCTCGGAGTGGAACTCGTCGTGCATGATGCCGCCGCCCGCGGTCATCCACTGCACGTCACCCGGGCCGATGACCCCGCCGCCGCCCGCGGAATCGCGGTGCTCGACCTCGCCGGCATAGACGATGGTCACGGTCTCGAAGCCCCGGTGCGGGTGCGCGCCCACGCCCCGGCGCTTGCCGGTCTTGGGCGTGAAGTGGGTCGGGGCGGCGTAGTCGAGCATCAGGAAGGGGCTGCGGTGCTGCGCGCCCTGCTGGTAGCCGAACAGGCCCTGGACGGGAAAACCATCGCCGACCCAGTGACGACCGGGGGCTTGGGCAACGCTGAGCAGTGTTTTCATGGGGATCTCCTGGACCCGGGATTTTGAATCGCCTGTGCAGTGTGTGCTTGTCGCTGCTGCCAGGCCATGAACTCCGAGGGCCGCAAACCGTAGCGGGCCAGCACGCCTTCATGCAGGCGTCGCAGCTCCTCGATGATCAGCGCCTGGACATTCACCCGCTCGTCCACGGGCACGCCGCCAGCCTCGACGGCTTGGCCGACCTGCATCAGTGTGTCCTGGTCCCGTCCGGTGACGACCTGCCGGATCGTTCGGCGGATCAGCTCGCGCCACGCCAGCCGCAGCGGGTCGGGCTCGGCCAGTGCCTGCCGGATCGCCAGATATTCCTGTGTCGAACGCTCGTAAGACCAGACGAACAGGTCGCGCAGCAACTCCACGCGGGTCATCTCGTACACCCCCAGCACCGCGCTGACATAGGCGGACTCGGGCACATCGACAAACGTCAGCGGACACAGGTTGGCGCGGAACAGCGGCAGGTTGGCCATCAGGCGCGAGGTGCGCTTGTTCATGTCCGCGAAGGGCTGCAGATAGGGCAGATGCACCAGCATGAAAAACGACTGCTCGAACGGGTCGGCGATGCGCACCGCCTTGTCGAGCATCGCCTCCAGTGCGGCCTCGATGGGCGCCACCCCCGACAGCGGGCGGTACACGCTCAACCCGATGTCCACGGCGTGCTGGCGGATGCGGCCTTCGTCCGCCGGGTTGGGCAGCAGGTTCTCGGCGAGTGCGCTGTGCAGGTTCATCAGCGTGTAACGGTCGAACCCGGCGGTGTCGATGTTCTCCACCAGCAGCTCGATGGCCGCCTTGTGGTTGAGGATCATCTGCGTCTCGGTCGTGGCCTTGCCCTGGGCTGCGCGGCCTTGCTCGATCAGCGCCCGGGTGTCCAGCCGCGTGTAGGTGTTGCCCTCCAGGTGGCTGGACGCCCATGACAAGTCGATCAGCAGGCGGTTCAGGATGGCCCGGCTGTAGGTGCCGGCTGGCTCGCCCACCTGGGCCGTGCGGCCCATGCGGTGCAACTGGCGGCGCAGCGGTTCAGACAGGTAGTGCGTCACACCTGGCTGATAGCGATCGAGAAAGTCGAACTGATACCCAATGGGTTTGCGCGACAGCACTGGCCGTTCGACATAGGCCAGGATGTCACGGCTGTCGGCCGATACGGGAATGCCGTCGGCCCACGACTGCAGCGCGATGACCGGGGCAGTCAGCGCATGCGCCTGATAACGGCGCGCACGACCTTCCCCCTGGGCATGCAGCCGCCCCGCCTCAATCAACTGCCCAATCCAGCGCTGCGCCGTGCGGCGTGCCACTTCCGGATGACGGGTCAGCAACTCGGCCAGCGTCAGCCCGCCCACTGAGGCAGAAACGGAATCGATCAGATCGGCTGGCGTGGTCATGGCGAACCCGTGGCGCGGTTTTTCAGGGAAGTGGCGCAATTCTGGCGCGGTTCCGGAAACTGCGCCACCCAGTCCCCTGTCCCGCCCGCGACAACCCCTGCGGGACGCCCCCGAGCCACCGGCGCCACGTTCCGGCGTATACCTGCGGGATCGCCACCTCTGCCGAGCGCCGCCCTCCATGTCAGTTCCCGCCGACCGCCCTCACCTGAAGCACTGGCCCAAGCGCCTGCCGCTGGACCTCGTGCTGCCCGAGACCTCGCTGTGGTTCAACCTCGACACCGCCGCAACCCGCTACCCCGACCGCGCCGCCTACCTGTTCTTCGGCCAGCCGCTGAGCTTCCGCACGCTGCACCGCCAGGCCGAGGCGCTGGCCGGCTGGCTGCAGGCGCGGGGCGTGGCCAAGGGCGACCGGGTGGCGATCTTCCTGCAGAACTGCCCGCAGTTCATCGTCGCCTTCTACGCGGTGATGCGCGCCGACGCGGTGGTGGTGCCGGTGAACCCGATGAACCGGGTCGACGAGTTCGGCCACTACATCACCGACCCCGACACCAAGGTCGTCATCACCAGCGCCGACCTCGCCGCCATCGTCGCTGAAGCCGATGCGCGGTTGCCCGAGGCGCAGCGGCTGCGCGCCATCGTGGTGACGCGCTACGGCGACTACCTCGGCGACACCATCGACCCCGCGCTCGCGCCGCCGCCGGCCATCGACGCCTGGCTGCGCGCCTCGCCCGCGCTGCCAGCCGGCTGCACCCCGCTGGCCGACGCACTCGCCGCCCGCCTGACGCCCACCGCGCCCACCGCCGGCCCGGACGACATGGCCCTGCTGCCCTACACCTCGGGCACC
The DNA here is from genome assembly GCA_041165285.1 of Pseudomonadota bacterium. Classification (GTDB taxonomy): domain Bacteria; phylum Pseudomonadota; class Gammaproteobacteria; order Burkholderiales; family Burkholderiaceae_C; genus Sphaerotilus. The sequence continues at coordinate 3,250 of JBEANV010000403.1, forward strand.
ACCGGCCTGCCCAAGGGCTGTGTCCACACCCACCGCACGCTGACGAGCAACATCGTCGGCGGCAGCCTGTGGGGCTACGCCAGCGCGGAAACGGTGAGCCTGGGCGTCGTGCCGTTCTTCCACATCACGGGGATGCTCTACGGCGTGCTCAGCCCGGTGTGGTGCGGCGCGACGGTGGTGATCCTGCCGCGCTGGGACCGCGAACTCGCCGGGCGGCTGATCTCGCACCACCGGGTCAGCCACTGGACCTGCATCCCCACGATGATCATCGACCTGTTCGCCAGCCCGAACTACCGCAGCTTCGACCTGTCGAGCCTGCGCTACCTCTCGGGCGGCGGGGCGGCGATGCCGCAGGCGGTGGCCGAGCGGCTGCAGACCGAGTTCGGCCTGACCTTCGCCGAGGGCTACGGCCTGACCGAAACCGCCGCCCCGAGCCACGGCAACCCGCCCGAGCGCGCCAAGCTGCAGTGCCTGGGCATGCCGATCTTCGGCACGGATGCGCGGGTGGTCGACCCGGTGACGTTCGAGGAACTGCCCGCGGGCGAGGTCGGCGAGATCGTGACGAACGGGCCGATGGTGTTCAAGGGCTACTGGAAGCACCCGTCGGCGACCGAGGCGGCGTTCATCGAGCTGCCGGGCGTGCCGGGCAAGAAGTTCTTCCGCACGGGTGACCTGGGGCGGATGGACGACGAGGGTTACTTCTTCATCACCGACCGCCTCAAGCGGATGATCAACGCCAGCGGCTACAAGGTCTGGCCGTCGGAGGTGGAACTGCTGATGTACCGGCACCCGGCGGTGGCCGAAGCCTGCATCATCGGCACGCAGGACGCCTACCGCGGCGAGACGGTCAAGGCCGTCATCGTGCTGCGCCAGGAGGCGCGTGGCCAGACCACCGAGCAGGACATCATCGACTGGGCGCGCGAGCACATGGCCGCGTACAAGGCGCCCAAGCTGGTCGAATTTGTCGAGGCGCTGCCCAAGTCGGGGACGG
>JBEANV010000404.1:0-3696 GCA_041165285.1 Pseudomonadota bacterium
CCCATCTCAGACCGGACCTTCTTTTCCCGAGGAATCACATGAGTGACCAGCAAGTCGACCAGGCCAAGCGGACGTGGCTGATCGCGTCGGGCTGCGCCGGCGCTGTCGGCGGTTTAGCGACCGCCGTGCCCTTCGTCAGCACCTTCACACCCTCCGAGCGCGCAAAGGCGGCCGGTGCAGCGGTGGAAGTCGACATCAGTGGCATCAAGCCGGGCGAGAAGCTCACGGCCGAATGGCGTGGCAAGCCCGTCTGGATCGTGCGCCGCACCCCCGAGCAGCTTGAAGCGCTGAAGTCGCTTGATTCGCAAGTGGCTGACCCGAATTCGGAGCGCAAGGCGTTTCCGATGCCCGAGTACGCCAAGAATGCGGGCCGTTCGATCAAGCCCGAATACCTGGTGGTCGTGGGCATCTGCTCCCACCTGGGCTGCTCGCCGTCCGACAAGTTCCAGGCCGGCCCGCAGCCCTCGCTGCCGGACGACTGGAAGGGCGGTTTCCTGTGCCCCTGCCACGGCTCGACCTTCGACCTCGCCGGCCGTGTCTACAAGAACAAGCCCGCGCCGGACAACCTCGAAGTCCCGCCCCACATGTACCTGTCCGACACCAAGTTGCTCATTGGTGAAGACAAGAAGGCTTGAAGGAACTGAGGTCGAACATGGCTGAATTCAAAGTCGCTCCCCCTGACGCCCCGGTAGCCGAAAAGCTGCTGACATGGGTCGATAACCGGTTCCCGGCGTCCAAGCTGTACAAGGAGCATCTCTCCGAGTACTACGCGCCGAAGAACTTCAACTTCTGGTATTTCTTCGGCTCGCTGGCGCTGCTGGTGCTGGTGATCCAGATCGTGACCGGGATCTTCCTGGTCATGCATTACAAGCCGGACGCCGCGCTGGCGTTTGCTTCGGTCGAGTACATCATGCGTGATGTGCCCTGGGGCTGGCTGATCCGCTACATGCACTCGACGGGCGCGTCCGCGTTTTTTGTCGTCGTGTACATGCACATGTTCCGCGGCCTGCTCTACGGCTCCTACCGCAAGCCGCGCGAGCTGGTCTGGGTGTTCGGCTGCGCAATCTTCCTGTGCCTGATGGCCGAGGCGTTCATGGGCTACCTGCTCCCCTGGGGCCAGATGTCCTACTGGGGCGCGCAGGTGATCGTGAACCTGTTCGCGGCCGTGCCGTTCGTCGGCGAAGACCTGGCGCTGCTGATCCGCGGCGACTACGTCGTCGGCGACGCGACCCTGAACCGCTTCTTCAGCTTCCACGTCATCGCCGTGCCGCTGGTGCTGCTGGGCCTCGTGGTCGCGCACATCATCGCGCTGCACGAAGTCGGTTCGAACAACCCGGACGGCGTCGAGATCAAGGCCAAGAAGGATCCCAAGACCGGTCACCCGCTCGACGGCATTCCCTTCCATCCGTACTACTCGGTGCATGACCTGCTGGGCGTGACGGTGTTCCTGATGGTGTTCACGGCGATCATCTTCTTCGCGCCGGAACTGGGTGGCTACTTCCTGGAGTACAACAACTTCATCCCGGCCGACCCGTTCAAGACGCCGTCGCACATCGCCCCGGTCTGGTATTTCACGCCGTTCTACTCGATGCTGCGCGCCACGACCGATGACCTGGTCAACGTGCTGTGCGTGATCTTCGGCCTGGCGGCGGTGATGGCGGTGCTCAAGGGCGCGCTGTCGAGCAAGGCGAAGGTGGCGGTGCTGGTGGGTGCGGTCGTGGCCGTGGTGCTGCTCAAGACCTTTGACGCCAAGTTCTGGGGCGTGGTCGTGATGGGCGGTGCCGTGATCATCCTGTTCTTCCTGCCCTGGCTGGACAAGAGTCCGGCCAAGTCGATCCGCTACCGGCCGGACTGGCACATGTGGCTGTACGGCGTGTTCGTCGTCTTCTTCCTGGTGCTGGGCTATCTGGGCATCCAGCCGCCGTCGTTTGTCGGCACCCTGATCGCACAGGTCGGCACGTTGTTCTACTTCGGCTTCTTCCTGCTGATGCCGTGGTGGACGCAACTGGGCAAGTTCAAGCCGGTCCCCGACCGCGTGACCTTCCAGCCGCACTGATGCCAGCCCACGGACACGGAGCCACGACCACCATGAAAAAGATCATTGCTTCCCTGCTCGTTGCGGCATCGGCCTGTCTGGCGGTGCTGACACCGGCACATGCCTCCGGCGACTCGATCGCCTGGGACAAGTTCCCGGTCGAGAAGGTCACGGACACGACCGCCCTGCAACGCGGTGCCAAGCTGTTCGTCAACTACTGCCTGAACTGCCACGCTGCGGCGTTCATGCGCTACAACCGTCTGCGCGACATCGGCCTGACCGAAGAGCAGATCAAGGCCAACCTCATGTTCGCCACCGACAAGGTCGGTGACACCATGAAGGTTGCGCTGGATGATCGCCAGGCCAAGGACTGGCTGGGGGCGACCCCGCCGGACCTGACCGTGATCGCCCGTTCGCGGGCAGGAGCGGGCGGCTCGGGTGCGGACTACCTCTACACCTACCTGCGCACCTACTACCGCGACGAGACCAAGGCCACAGGCTGGAACAATCTCGCTTTCCCCAGCGTCGGCATGCCGCACGTGCTGTGGGAGCTGCAGGGTGAGCGCCGTGCGGTGTTCGAGGAAGTCAGCGATCCGCATGACCACGCCAAGAAGACCCACGTCTTCAAGAACTTCGAGCAGACCAAGCCGGGTCAACTGTCGGCAACAGACTACGACGGCGCTGTTGGCGATCTGGTGGCCTATCTGCAGTGGATGGGCGAGCCGGCACAGAACTACCGCACCAAGCTGGGTGTGTGGGTGCTGCTGTTCCTGGCCCTGTTCACCGTGATCGCGTGGCGCCTGAACGCTGCGTTCTGGAAGGACATCAAGTGATGTCCTGACGCCGTGCCCCTCGGCGGGCCGGCGTCTGCCGCGCAGAGGTGCTGAAACGCCTCTGCGCGATTTTCTTTTTCCGAGACCGGATCACAGGGTTGTCCTGTGGTCTCTCTCCCTGACACGCCAAGGAGCGATCCCCGCCATGATGGTGCTTTACTCCGGGACGACCTGCCCCTACTCGCATCGCTGCCGCTTTGTCCTGTTCGAGAAGGGCATGGACTTCGAGATCCGCGACGTCGATCTGTACGCGAAGCCGGAAGACATCGCGCTGATGAATCCGTACAACGAGGTACCCATCCTCGTCGAACGCGAACTCATCCTGTACGAATCGCACATCATCAACGAGTACATCGACGAGCGTTTCCCGCATCCGCAGCTCATGCCGGGTGACCCGGTAGCGCGCGCGCGGGTGCGGCTGTTCCTCTTCAACTTCGAGAAGGAACTGTTCACGCACGTCAACACGCTGGAAAACCGCAGCGGTGGCAAGCCGACCGAAAAAGAGCTTGAAAAGGCCCGCGCACAGATCCGCGACCGCCTGACGCAGCTCGCGCCGATTTTCCAGAAGAACCGGTACATGCTGGGCGACGATTTCTCGATGCTTGACGTGGCGATTGCGCCGCTGCTGTGGCGCCTGGACTACTACGGCATCGAGCTGTCGAAGAACGCCGCACCGCTGCTGAAGTACGCCGAGCGCATCTTCTCCCGCCCGGCTTACATCGAAGCACTGACGCCGTCCGAAAAGGTGATGCGCAAGTAAGCCGGTGCTTCGAGCCCAGCTGCATGCGATGAAGGGATTGCCGTGAACCGACCCCCCGCCGCCGACGA
>JBEANV010000405.1:0-5356 GCA_041165285.1 Pseudomonadota bacterium
GCCCGCGGAGCCCTGAAGGATGACCGGGCTGTTGGTTTCGGCGGCGGCTTCGAGGATCGCCTTCACCTGCTCCATGTTGTTCACGTTGAAGGCAGGCAGGCCGTAGCCGTGCTCGGCGGCGTGGTCCAGCAGCTGGCGCATGGAAACAAGGGGCATGGTCGTATCCTCGGAGTTGTTGAGTCCATCGCCGGACCCGTGACAACTGCGGAGGTCCGACCTTCAAGACGCCGGCAGGCCGTGACGCCTGATCGATGTAACCGCCTTGAAACTCGGATGATTCTACGAGCGCGACACGCGCTTGCGGCCCCCGGCTCAGGGGAAAACCCGGCAAAGCGCACGCCTCCCGCGTGCGCTGTGTCAAGCAGCGTCAGGCAACCCGGCAGACCTTCAGCATGTTGGTGCCGCCGGGGTAGCCCATCGGCTCGCCGCACGTGATGGCGTAGGTGTCGCCCGGCTTGAGCACCTGGCGGTCCACCAGCAACTTCTCGGCCGCCGCCAGGGCGGTGTCGCGGTCGTCGTACTTGGGCATCAGCAGCGGGTAGAAATTGCGGTACAGCGCCATCTTGCGCTGCGAGAACAGCTGGCTGGTCAGGCCGAAGATCGGCACGTCCATGCGGTGCCGGCTCATCCACAGCGCGGTCGAGCCCGACTCGGTCAGCGCCAGGATCGCCTTGCAGCCGAGGTGGTGCGCGGTGAACAGCGCGCCCATCGCGATCGACTGGTCGATGCGGCCGAAGTGCTTGTTGTTGAAGTCGGCGTCGATGCTCGACTCGTCGGCGCGCTCGGCTTCGAGCGCGATCGCGGCCATCTGCTCGACCGTCTCGACCGGGTACTTGCCGGCGGCGGTTTCGGCCGAGAGCATCACCGCGTCGGTGCCGTCGAGCACGGCGTTCGCCACGTCGCTCACCTCGGCGCGTGTGGGCACCGGGTTGACGATCATCGACTCCATCATCTGCGTCGCGGTGATGACCACCTTGTCCAGTTCGCGCGCCATGCGGATCATGCGTTTCTGCAGCGCAGGCACCGCCGCGTTGCCGACTTCCACCGCCAGGTCACCGCGGGCGACCATGATGCCGTCGCTGGCCTTCATGATGGCTTCGAGCTGGGGGATGGCCTCGGTGCGCTCGATCTTGGCGATCATGCCCGGCTTGTGGCGCCACGGCTCGCCGGCCACGTTGGCCAACTGGCGCGCCATTTCCATGTCGATGGCGCTCTTCGGGAAGCTCACCGCCAGGTATTCGCACTGGAAGGACATCGCCGTCTTGATGTCCTCCATGTCCTTGGAGGTCAGCGCGGGCGCGGTCAGACCGCCGCCCTGCTTGTTGATGCCCTTGTTGTTGGACAGCTCGCCGCCGACCTTGACGACGGTGTGGACCTTGTCGCCCTTGACCAGCTCGACCACCAGCACGATCAGCCCGTCGTTGAGCAGCAGCGTGTCGCCGGGGCGGACATCGCGCGGCAGTTCCTTGTAGTCCAGACCGACACCGGCGATGTCACCCAGCTCGGTGCGGGAAGCGTCGAGCACGAACTTCTCGCCGTTCTCCAGCATCACCTTGCCTTCGGCGAACTTGCCGACACGGATCTTCGGCCCCTGCAGGTCGGCCATGATCGCCACCGGCTTGCCGACACGGGCAGCCACCTCGCGCACGAGGTTGGCGCGGTCGATGTGGTCCTGCGCCTTGCCATGGCTGAAGTTCAGCCGCACCACGTCCACTCCGGCCCGGATCAGCCGCTCCAGCACGGCCGGGTCGGACGAAGCGGGGCCGAGGGTGGCGACGATCTTGGTATTGCGGGGCATGGGGCGGTCTCCGTGGGGATCTGACAAAACGATCCTTGGATTATTGACCGCCAACTAGAACACCATGGTTACGAAGAAAGACGTACATGCGCCGCCGCCGCAGCGTCCGCCACCGCCAGCGCCGTCATGTTCACCACCCGCCGCATCGAGGCCGAAGGCGTCAGGATATGCACCGGCGCCGCCGCCCCCAGCAGGATCGGCCCGACCGTCACGCCCTTGCCCGCCGTCACCTTCAGGACGTTGAACAGGATGTTGGCCGCGTCGATGTTCGGCAGCACCAGCACGTTGGCGGCACCCGACAGCGTCGAGTCCGGCAGGATGTTGCGGCGGATCGACTCGGACAGGGCCGCATCGCCGTGCATCTCGCCGTCGCACTCGATCTCGGGCGAGCGGGCCACGAACAGGTCACGCGCCGCGCGCACGCGCTGGGCAGACGGCCGGTGCGAGGTGCCGAACATCGAATGCGACAAGAAGGCCACCTTGGGCGGCATGCCGAAGCGGCGCACTTCCTCGGCCGCCATCAGCGCGATGTCGGCCAGCTCCTCGGCCGTGGGCTGCTCGTTGATGAAGGTGTCGGTGATGAAGAGGTTGTGCTCCTCCAGCATCAACGCGTTCATCGCCGCGAACGTGCGGGCACCGGGGCGCAGGCCGATGACGTTCTTCACGTAGTCGAAGTGCGTGTCATAGCGCCCGTGCAGGCCACACAGCATCGCGTCCGCCTCGCCGAGCTTGAGCAGCATCGTCGCGATCAGCGTCGTCGAGCGGCGCACTGCCGCCTTGGCCGCTTCGACCGACACGCCCTCGCGCTTCATCAGCCGGTGGTACTCCTCCCAGCAGGCGCGGAAGCGCGGATCGTCCTCGGGGTTGACCACCTCGAAATCAACCCCCGCCTTCAGGCGCAGGCCGGCGCGCTCCAGGCGCATCTGGATCACCGACGGACGGCCCACCAGGATCGGCTGTGCCATGCCTTCGGTCAGCACCGCCTGCACCGCACGGAGCACGCGCTCGTCCTCGCCCTCGGCGTAGACGACACGCGACGGGTTGCGCTTGGCCGCGGCGAACACCGGGCGCATGAACATGCCGGTCTGGTAGACGTAGCGGGTCAGCGATTCGCGGTAGGCGGCGAGGTCGGTGATCGGGCGCTCGGCGACACCGGATTCCGCGGCGGCTGCCGCCACGGCCGGCGCGATGCGCAGGATCAGGCGGGCGTCGAACGGCTTCGGGATCAGGTACTCGGGACCGAACTGCAACTCCTGCCCGGCGTAGGCGGCGGCCACCTCGTCGCTGGTCTCTTCCTTCGCCAGTGCCGCGATCTCGCGCACGCAGGCCAGCTTCATCGCCTCGGTGATCTTCGTCGCGCCGCAGTCCAGCGCGCCGCGGAAGATGTAGGGGAAGCACAGGACGTTGTTGACCTGGTTCGGGTAGTCCGAGCGGCCGGTGGCGATGATGCAGTCGGGGCGGGCGGCCTTGGCGATCTCGGGGCGAATCTCCGGCTCGGGGTTGGCGAGCGCCAGGATGATCGGCTGCGTGCCCATGCTGGTGACCATCTCGCCAGTCATCACGCCCGCGGCCGAGCAGCCCAGGAACACGTCGGCGCCGACGATGACCTCGGCCAGCGTCTTCATGTCGGTCTTCTGGCAGTAGCGTTGCTTGGACTCGTCCAGCTTGTCGCCACGGCCTTCGCGGATGACGCCCTTCGAATCACAGACGAAGATGTTCTCGATCCGCACGCCCAGCCCGACCATCAGGTCCAGGCAGGCGATCGCCGCCGCCCCCGCGCCCGACACCACCAGCTTCACGTCGCCGATCGCCTTGCCGACCAGCTCCAGGCCGTTCAGCAACGCGGCGCCGGAGATGATCGCCGTGCCGTGCTGGTCGTCGTGGAACACGGGGATCTTCATGCGCTCGCGCAGCTTCTTCTCGATGTAGAAGCACTCGGGCGCCTTGATGTCTTCGAGGTTCACGCCGCCCAGCGTTGGCTCCAGCGCGGCGATGATCTCGACCAGCTTGTCCGGGTCGCGTTCGGCGAGTTCGATGTCGAACACGTCGATGCCGGCGAACTTCTTGAACAGGCAGCCCTTGCCTTCCATCACCGGCTTCGACGCCAGCGGGCCGATGTCACCCAGGCCGAGCACAGCGGTGCCGTTGGTGATGACGCCGACGAGGTTGGCGCGGGAGGTGTACTCAGCGGCAAGCGACGGGTCTTTCTCGATCGCCAGACACGGGTAGGCGACGCCCGGCGAGTACGCCAGCGACAGGTCGCGCTGGTTCATCAGCGGCTTGAGCGGGGTGACGGCGATCTTGCCCCGTACCGGCGAGCGGTGGTATTCCAGCGCAGCTTCACGCAAAGCCAGTTCGGCGGGGGACAAGGATTGGGTCATCAGAACGCTCCTGGGGTCCGGTGGTTGCACCGGGGTTTCAAAAGGGGAGCGGAGATTACTGCGGCGGACGGCGGCGCGCATGCGTGGTTTCCGCGCCGAAGGCGGGGAAATGGGGAGTCATGCCGGCAAGGGTGGGGGTTATGCACAAGCGGCATGAAGTACCCGGTGCCAAAAAGCGCACGGCGCCAGTCATCAGCACCACGTTCTGCCGCGTTGAACCCACATGGAAATTTCTTCCATGTCACGCAACCCCGAGGAACCTGTGATGAAGACGATTCAGACCCTGCTCAGCGCCGCCGTCCTGTTGACCGTCAGCAGCCTCGCCATGGCCACCTCGCGCGTCGACCAGCGCCAGGCCCACCAGCAGCAGCGCATCGCCAATGGTGTCGCCTCCGGCCAGTTGACGCCCCGTGAAACGCTCCGGCTGGAGCGACGCGAAGCCCGCATCCACAGCACCGAAGTTGCCGCCAAGGCGGACGGCACAGTCACGCCCGCCGAGCGCCGCCACCTGCGTCACCAGGAAAACCGGGCCAGCCGCGCCATTCACCGGCAGAAGCACGACGCGCAGACCGTGCCGATGGCGAACTGACGGGCGTCAGTGCAACCGGACGGCTGAATCGAAGTACCAGGTCCGGCGGATCTCGACCACGTCGAACTCGCGGGCCAGCGCGGGCGGGAACGCCGGGTAGGGCCGCTGGGTGTCGATGATGCGGCGGATCGCTTCATCGATGTCCGGCACGCCGCTGGAGACCTCGAAGGTCACCGACTCCACGGATCCATCGCTTCGGACGGCCACGGTGACCGTGGCGGGCGTGTGCGGGCGCTTCGCCACCTCGCGGACCTTGTCGGGCAAGGTGTTGAGCTGGATCTTCGAGGCCCACGCTTGCGCGTACGCGACGAGATCAGCGTTGGGGTTGGTGTGCCCCCACAGCCGGATTCGGCGGGCGGTGCTCAACGACAGGGGGAGCGCGTTGGGCGAACGGGCAGCGTCGCGCCGGGCATTCTCCTCGTCGAGCTGGCGCCCGATCGCCCGGAGCACGGCCTCCCGTTTCGCCGCCGCGTCTTGAACAGCCTGGATGCGGGCGGCTTCTTGTTGTGCCAAGGCCTTCCGCGCGGCCTCCTGGCGTTCGGCCTCCAGCCGCGTGGCCTCGGCGCGGACCGCGGCCTGACGCGCAGC
>JBEANV010000406.1:0-3503 GCA_041165285.1 Pseudomonadota bacterium
GCGAGATCCGCCGCTACAGCCAGGAGCTGCCATTGGTCGCCCAGCGGGCGCGTGACTTCGCCGAACTGGCGCAGACCCGCGACGTGTCGCGCCACGCCTGGATGGAAAAGGAGCAGGCCCGCCTCGACCTGGAAGGCCAGATCGCTGACCTGGGCCGCCAGAAGACCGCGCTCACCGCCGAGCTGCGCAAGTCGGCCCAGGACACGCGCACCGAGGCCAGCCGCCAGGCCGCCGCCGCGCAGCAGGAAGTGCGCAAGGGCCGCGTGCGCGGTGACCTGCTCAGGCTGACCGCGCCGGTGGACGGCACGGTGCAGCAGCTCGCGGTCCACACCGTCGGCGGTGTCGTCTCGCCCGCGCAGCCGCTGATGCAGATCGTGCCGAAGCAGACCACGGTGGAGATGGAAGCGTTCCTGGAGAACCGCGACGTCGGTTTCGTCAAGGAAGGCCAGACCGCCCGCATCAAGATCGACGCTTTCGAGTACACCAAGTACGGCACGCTGGACGCCACCGTCGGCCATGTCTCGCGCGATGCGATCCAGGACGAGAAGCGTGGGCCCATCTATGCCGTCAAGCTGGTGCTGCACCGGCCGGTGCTGCAGGTGGCCGGCGAGGCCGTGCCGATCACCGCCGGCATGTCGGGCAGCGTCGAGATCAAGACCGGCTCGCGCCGCCTGATCGAGTACGTGCTGTCGCCGCTGGTGCAGCACACGCGGGAGAGCCTGCGTGAGCGTTGACCTGCAGTGGAGTGGCTGGCTGTGTGCCGTGGCGCTGGCCATACCGGGATTCGCGGGCGCACAGGCCACCGGGTCGGACACATCCCCGCTGGCCGAGCGGCTGCGGAATCCGCTGGCCGTGCCGATGCTGACCGAGGCGCTGCCCGGACCGGGTGCGCCCTGTGCCGATGCGCTGGTGCCGGACGGCCTGCTGGCGCTGGCCGACGCGGTGCGCACGGCGCTGTGCCTGAACCCGCAGGCCCGCGCCTCGGGCGCTGCGGTGCGGGTGCAGGCCAGTGCGCTGGGCGAGGCGCGCGCGGCCTACCTGCCGCGGCTGAACATCGGCGTGAACCGCCTGTTCAGCCGCACCGTCTACCCGAATGGCGAATCGCCCGAAGAAGACCGCACAGGCACCAACCGCTCCGTCAACCTGACATGGCGGCTGTATGACTTCGGTGCCCGGCAGGCCAACCTGGGCATGGCCGACCGCCTGCTCGCCGCCGCCCTGGCCTCGCGCGACGCGACGCTGCAGAAGCTGATGTCCGCGGTGGTGGACAGCTACTTCGATGCGGTGACCGCGCAGGCCGCACACCGCGCCCGTGCCGAGGCGGTCCGTCTTGCCCGCATGACGCTGGAGGCGACCGAGCGCCGGGAACGCCTCGGTGCGGCGGCTGGCATCGACGTGCTGCAGGCCCGCGCCGCGCTGGCCCGCGCACAACTGGCGGCGCAGCGGGCGCAGGGCGAGCAGGCCAAGGCGACGTCGGTGCTCGCCTTCGTCATGGGCCTGCCAGGCTCGGTGGCGCTGCGCCTGCCGGACCATCTGGAGCCGCCGGAGGCGCCGCTGGTGGAGGATCTGCCCCACTGGCTGGACGAGGCCCGCGCCCGCCATCCCGGCATCCGCGCCGCCCAGGCGCAGCAGGCGGCCGCACAGGCCAAGGTCACCGCCACCCGCGCCGAAGGCTGGCCGACGCTGGAGTTCAACCGCGCCGACCAGGTGAACGGCGTGCCCAGCCAGGGCTTCGGCGGTGCCCCCAGCCGCACCACGACCTACGGGCTGGCGCTGTCGATCCCGCTGTTCGAAGGCTTTGCCCGCGTCTACAAGGTCAGCGGCGCGCAGGCCCAGGCCGACCAGAACGAGGCCAGCCTGCAGAACGTGGTGCTGCAGGTGTCGATGGAGGTGGTCAAGGCCCACGCCGACGCCACGGCCGCGGTGGCGAACCTGCAGGCCGGCGCCACCCTCGTCGAGGCCGCGCAGGCGGCGGTCGGCAGTGCGACGCGGCGCTATGACAAGGGCGTCAGCGACATCCTGGAGCTGCTGTCCATCCAGAACACCCTGGCCGATGCCCAGCAGGAGCGCATCCGCGGGCTGGCCGAGTGGCATGCGGCGCGGCTGAAGCTGGTGGCGGCGGCTGGAGTGCTGGGGACGCTCGACTAGTCAGCGTCCGCGCGCGCCTGAAACGCCAGGCGCGACGCCGTGATCGCCGCCTGGTGCTGCTCGGCCCAGAGCCACACGCCGCAGAAGGCCGCGCCCAGTGTCGTGCCCCGCTCGGTCAGTTCGTAGTCGACGCGGGGCGGCACCACCGGATGGACGGTGCGCAGCACGAGGCCATCCGCCTCCATCTGGCGCAGCGTCTTGGTCAGCATCTTCTGGCTTACGCCCTCGACGAGTTCGCCGAGGCGCGTGAAGCGCAGACGCCCGTGTTCCGCGAGCCGCTCCAGGACGATCATCGTCCACTTGTCGGCCACCCGACCGATGATGTCCCGGACGAGCTGGTCCAGTTCCGGGTCGGCAGGGGCGGCGCTGGTGGGTGCTGGCATGTCTTCACTCTCCTTTTGGTGGGTATGGTACTTTCTGATGCCTACTTCCCATCGGATCGTAACCGCTCTAGGCTCCGTGCTTCAACAAGGAGAAGCACCATGCAGATGAGCGGCAACACCATCCTGATCACCGGCGGCGGTTCCGGCATCGGCCGCGCGCTGGCGCAGGCGTTCCATGCGCTGGGGAATCAGGTCGTCATCGCGGGCCGCCGGCAGGCGCTGCTGGAGGAAACTGCTGCGGCGCATCCGGGCATGGCCACCGCGGTCCTCGACATCGGCGATGGCGCGGCGATCCCGCCCTTCGCCGCCCGGATCCGGGCCGAGCATCCCGCGCTGAACGTCGTCATCCACTGTGCCGGCATCATGCGTACGGAGCCGGTGCGGACCGGTGCGCTGGCCGATGCCGAGGCCACCGTGGCGACGAACCTGCTCGGCCCGATCCGGCTGACGGCGGCGCTGCTGCCCCTGCTGGCATCGCAGCCCCGGGCGGCGATCCTGACGGTGACGTCCGGACTGGCCTTCCTGCCGCTGGCGACGACACCGACCTATTGCGCGACGAAGGCCGCGCTGCATTCCTACACGGAGTCGCTGCGCTACCAGTTGCGGGACACCGCGGTGCAGGTGATCGAGCTGATCCCGCCCTACGTGCAGACCGAACTGCAGGGGCCGCAGCAGGCCAGCGATCCCCACGCCATGCCGCTGCAGGACTTCATCGACGAGACCCTGCACCTGCTCGACACCACGCCCGAGGCGACCGAGATCTGCGTGGAGCGGGTGAAGCCCTTGCGGTTTGCACAGGCGCGCGGTGGCTACGACACGTTCTTCCAGACCTTCAACGCCACCATGGCGGCAGCGACGTCAACGTGACGCCGCAGCGCGTTCAGGCGGTGGCCAGCGGGATCCAGATCTCCGTGCGCAGCGCCTCGGGCGGCGTGTCCTGCGGGCTGTTGAGCATCAGCTCCATCGGTGGCG
>JBEANV010000407.1:0-3006 GCA_041165285.1 Pseudomonadota bacterium
TCTACCAGAGTCACCAGGAGCCGGAAGCGCACGACGAGATCGAGGGCCTTGAGCACTTCGACAAGGTCATCAACGTCGATCAAAGCCCCATCGGCCGCACGCCGCGCAGCAACCCCGCCACCTACACCGGCCTGTTCACGCCGATCCGCGAACTCTTCGCCGAGATGCCCACCGCCCGCGAGCGCGGCTACGGACCCGGCCGCTTCAGCTTCAACGTCGCGGGCGGGCGCTGCGAGGCGTGCCAGGGCGACGGGGTGCTGAAGGTGGAGATGCACTTCCTGCCGGATGTCTACGTGCCCTGCGACACCTGCCACGGCAAACGCTACAACCGCGAGACGCTGGAAGTCCTCTACAAGGGCAAGAACATCACCGAGGTGCTCGGCCTGACGGTGGAGGACGCGCACGCCTTCTTCAGCGCGGTGCCGGCGCTGGCGCGCAAGCTGCAGACGCTGCTCGATGTCGGTCTGGGCTACATCAAGCTCGGCCAGTCGGCGACGACGCTCTCGGGTGGCGAGGCGCAGCGGGTGAAGCTGGCGCTGGAGCTGTCCAAGCGCGACACCGGCCGCACGCTCTACATCCTCGACGAGCCGACCACCGGGCTGCACTTCGCCGATATCCAGTTGCTGCTGCAGGTGCTCCACCAGCTCTGCGAGGCGGGTAACACGATCGTGGTGATCGAGCACAACCTGGATGTCATCAAGACGGCGGACTGGCTGCTGGACATGGGGCCGGAGGGCGGGGCGGGTGGCGGGCGGCTGCTGGTCGCGGGGACGCCAGAGGACGTGGCAGCGTGTGAGGGGAGCCACACGGGGCGGTTTCTGAAGTCGTTGCTGGCGGCGGTGCGGTAACGTTCCGGAGCGATTTGCCGCACGCGGGCCAAGCCCTCACACCAGCCTGCGCCGATTGGCTTCGATGGCACTGCGCACCCGCCTGACGGTCGCTGCCCGGATCGGCCGGGTGGCAGCGGTTGCTGCAAATTGCCCGGCCAGCTCGGCGAAGTGACCCACCACCTGCGCCGCCCACGGCCGGTCCAGCCCCCCTTGGCTGGCCAGGGTCAGCAGGTGGGCCCGGGTGATGTCGCGTCCCTCGCCGCACACGTCCATCTGGTGTTCGCCACCCGGCCCTTCGCAGAAGGTCAGGTCGTAGCACGGCGCCAGCCGCCAACCGCGGTCCTGCCCCAGCCTGAACGACACGTTCTTGGCATGGTCATCGCGGTTGTGGAACACCACATTGAACACGGCCCGCTCGTACGCCTTGCGCACCTCGCGCTCATCCCGCGTGAACAGCCGGGTGGCCCGCAGCAGCGTCGTGTAATCGACGGCGGACGGTAGCCGGAAATCCACCTGCAGCGCACCGGCGAGCGTATGCACCGGCACGCGCAGCCCGTCCTCGACATCAAAGCGGGCGATCCCGAACGCCCCCAGGCGGGTGTCGAGGTCGAAGCAGCGGGTTTCGGGCATGTCCAGTCCGCCGTCCCGAGCGAGTTGCGCGTAGGTGTCCTCCAGTGCGCAAACCTCCTTGTGCTCGCCTCTGGCATGGAACTTGACCAGCCATGGCCGGCTCCCGGGGAAGGGGGCCGTGCCGACCTCGGCCGTGCGGGGATCGTGGTGGACCAGCACCTTGGGCCGCGCGCCCTGCGGCGATCCACCCAACAGGGCCAGTTCACGCAGCGCCACGCTGTCCCGGTCATGCCCCACGGCGCTGGCCTCTTGCGCCAGGTCCAGCAGCCGCATCGCACGGGGGGCGATCGACTGGGGATCCGCCGGCTCGAAGGTCAGGGCGCCCAACGTGCGCTCACCGAGGAACATCAGGCGGTCCAGCGGCGACACCGTGGCCGGATTCACCCCACCTTGGCGGAACAGCCGGTCCATCACCAGCAGGCCCCAGCCATCGGGCAGGGCATCCGCGATGAGGCCCGGCAGGTGCTGCTGGTGGGCGGGAAACCCGCTGGAGGCACCCGACCGGAGTGGCAGGTGACGCGGCGACAGCTCCAGCCCCTGCTGCAAGGCCTCGGCCGAGTATTCGAACAGCAGTTCATGCCCGTGGTGGGCCAGCGTGCCCAGCAGCCACCGCTCGCCCCAGCCGGCGTAATGCACCAGGACTTTCTTGCTGATCATGGCGTGTGTGTGTGCGTGCGTTTGCGCGACGCCCGCTGACGGGGCGCGCTGACCCTGCGCTCCAGCTCGGCGATGGAGCGGGGCGGGGCCTGCACGAAGAGCGGCTGCAGCGCCTCTTCCAGTCCGAGCACCTGGACCACCCGCACCAGCGAGGCCAGGGTGGTCTGGCCGGAGCTTTCGAGGGTCACGACCGTGCCGCGCGACACCCCGGCCCGCAGCGCCAGCTCGGATTGAAGCAGGCCCTGCGCCAGACGTGCCACCTTGAGCCGCTGGCCCAGGGCTTGGCAGATTTCGTCAGAGGAGGCGAGACCAAAATCCAGTTTGCTGATCATTGCAGCCTATTCTAGGCCTTGATGAACAGTTTGCTGATCTCAGGGTCAACGCAGCAGATACACCCCGATCCGCACCGCCTTGCGCTCCACTGGCAGCGGCGTCAGCGTCCCGACGAAGATCCGCCGGTTCAGCCACGCATGCGGCCCGTCCGGCGCGGTCAGCCGCACGACCGAGCGCGCGTAGCGCCCGTCCGGCGACGGGTCTTCGATCAGCACGCGGTTGTGGACGGTGAGGACCGCGCCGTCGTCGGTCTCCATCTCGTACAGCGCATCCAGCTCCTTCACGCCGTCCAGCCGCACCAGTTGCCGATCCGCCCCGCCCAGCAGCACGCGTCCGCGCAGCCGTGGTCCCTCGAACGTGCCGCCGAGGATGTCGATGATGAACCGCTCGCCCAGCGGTGACCGGCCTAACGCACGGCGTGGGCCGATGTCCACCACCGCGTCGTAGAGGTGCTCGATGGTCGGGATGTTCATGGGCAAACCTGCCGTTCGATGGTGTCGATGATCGCCCGCCGCCGCGCCTGCGTGACCTGCGCCGGGTCGAGGCCCTGCTCGAA
>JBEANV010000408.1:0-3204 GCA_041165285.1 Pseudomonadota bacterium
GCCCGTGAACCTGTTCGTCGCTGGTTTCCTAGGCTCGCCGACCATGAACACGCTGCGCGGCAGTCTGGTGGCCCGCAGCGGCGGCACCACCGGTTTTGTCGGCAAGGAGCTGAGCACCGACGTGTCGGCCTACCCCTTCACCGCACCCGCGCTGGATGGCCGGGAGGTGGTGCTGGGCGTGCGACCCGAGCAGGTCCGGCTGGCGCACACGGTCGGCACCGCCACACCCCACACTGGCCGCCTCACGCTGATCGAGCCGCTCGGGCCGCAGAAGATCGTCTGGTTCACGGTGGGTGACGTGCTATTGAGCGCCATCGCCGACGACCAGTGGCAGGGCACGGTCGGCGAGCCCATCGCCTTCGGCTTCGACCTGCCGCGCGCCTCGGTGTTCGACGCCAAGAGCGAAGCCCGGCTCTGAGCCAGGCCAACCCCAGGACACCCCATGCCCCGCCCCCTGATCCAGCAGCCGTTGCACGACGGCTGGCGGTTTCGTGCGGCCGATCCACGGCTGGGTGACACGGAACAGTTCACCACAACCGACGGCTGGCAGACCGCCAGCGTGCCCGGCACCGTCTACCAGGATCTGATCGCCAGCGGCGCCATCCCGGACCCGCTCGTCGGGCGCCAGGAGGCCGAGGTGCAGTGGGTGGCAGAGCGTGACTGGTGTTACCGGCTGGACTTCGACCTGGGTGCCGATGCCTTGCGCGACCGGATGGCGCTGGTGTTCGACGGGCTGGACACCTTCGCCCGCGTCTGGCTCGACGGCCAGCCGCTGGCCGAGAGCGACAACATGTTCGTGCCACTGCGCGTGGACATCACCGACCGGTTGCCGCATGCCGGGCCGAGTCGGCACACACTGTGCATCCGCTTCGACAGCGCGCTGCGCCGCGGCCGCGACCTCGAAGCGCACCACGGCGCCCGTCCGCTGTGGAACGGTGATTCCAGCCGGCTGCATGTCCGCAAGGCGCCCTACCACTACGGCTGGGACTGGGGTCCGACGCTGCTGACCTGCGGCCCGTGGAAGGCGGTCCACCTGGAAGCCGCCGATCTGCGCATCGCCGAGCTGGCCAGCCCGGTGACGCTCAGCGGCGACTGGACCCACGCCCGCGTGGACCTGCACACCCGCCTCGGCGGTGACCCGAGCAACAACGTGGCGCTGGAGCACGCGCTGTTCGATCCCGCCGGCACGCTGGTCGCCACGCACCACAGCCGCGCCACCGCGCAGCACACCACCTCGCTGTCGGTGGACACGCCGCAACTCTGGTGGCCAGCCGGCCACGGGGCACAGCCGCTCTACACCCTCCACACCCGCCTTCTCCGCGCCGATGGCACGGTGATCGCCGCGCAGCAGCGCCGCCTCGGTCTGCGCCGGCTGCGGCTGGTGCAAGACGCGGTGGCGGGCGAGGCGGGGCGCAGCTTCGTGTTCGAGGTCAACGGCCGCGAACTCTTCTGCGGCGGCGCCAACTGGATTCCCGACGACAACCTGCTCAACCGCATCACCCCGGCCCGCTACCACGAGCGCGTGCAGCAGGCGGTGGACGCCAACCTGGTGATGCTTCGAGTCTGGGGCGGCGGCATCTACGAGGACGAGGCGTTCTACGACGCCTGCGACGCCCTCGGCGTGCTGGTCTGGCAGGATTTTGTCTTCGCCTGCGGCCTGTATCCAGCACATCCGGCGTTTGTCGCCAGCGTCGAAGCCGAGGCCCGCGCCGCGATCACCCGGCTGCGGCATCGGGCGAGTCTGGCGATCTGGTGTGGCAACAACGAGGACTACATGCTGGCCGAAGCGGTCGGCGCCTACGGACCGGGCGGCGATCTGTCGCGCTTCGATGCACGCGCGATCTACGAGCAGGTGCTGCCGACGCTGTGCCACGCGCTCGACCCGGGTCGCCCCTACTGGCCCGGCAGCCCCTACACCGCCAGCACCGGCGTCGAAGCCAGCGTGGCCGGCAGCAGCGTGCGCCCGTCGCAAGACCCGACCACCGGCGACCGCCACAGCTGGGAGGTCTGGCACCAGCTCATGCTGCCGTACCAGCGCTACGCCGAAGTTGGTGCGCGCTTCGTCAGCGAGTTCGGCATGCAGTCGCATCCGTCGATGGCGGTGCTGGAGCACGCCATCCCCGCCGAGGAACGTTTTCCCGGCAGCCGCACGCTGCAGTGGCACAACAAGGCCTTCTCGCCCGTCGGCGCGGACGGGCACCGGCGCCTCGCGGTCTACCGCGCCGATACGCTGCGCCACCCGGACACGCTGGCCGCCGAGGTCTACGCCACCCAGTTCGTGCAGGCCGAGGCGCTGCGCCACGCCTACGAGGCCTTCCGCCGCCGCTGGCAGACCCCCGGCGCACGCGGCTGCGGCGGCGCGCTGGTCTGGCAGCTGAACGACTGCTGGCCAGCGACGAGCTGGGCCATCGTGGACAGTGCCGGCACACCCAAACCCGCGTGGTACGCCATCCGCCGCGCCATGGCACCGCTGGCCTGCGCCGTGCGGCGGGGAGCGGCGGGTGTGGCCGCCTGGGCGATGCACGCCGGCACGGAGCCACTGCCGGTGCAGGCTCGCTGGCAGTTGCACGCACCCGATGGGGACACCGTCGATGACGTGACCGCCCCCGCCACGCTGGCCGCCAACGCCACCACCGAGTTGACACCGCCGCCATCCTGGTCGGCCGACCCGGCCCGCACACTGATCGCGTCGCTCACGCTCACCAGCACCGACGCCACCTACTCCTCCCACGCCCAAGCATGGCCCGAACCGTTCCGCTGGCACCGGTTCCCGGACCCGGCGTTGCGCATCGACGCAGGCCCCGACGGCTTCCTCACCGTGCAGGCCAACTGCCCGGCCAAAGGCGTGTGGCTGCAAGCGCCTGACCAGCCCGGCGCGCATTTCGAGGACAACTTCTTCGACCTGCTCCCCGGCGAACCCCGGCAGGTGCGGCTGCTGGGTGGCGCGGTGGTGTCCGGCGGCGTCTTCGCGGGCTGTCTCAATACCCTGCAGGATCCTGCGGGATGACCTGCGCCCCACAGCCATGAGCACCATCAAGGATGTCGCCCGACTGGCCGGCGTGGGCGTGGCCACCGCATCACGCGCCTTGTCGGGCAACGGCTCGGTGTCCGAGGACACGGCCCGGCGCGTGCGGGATGCGGCAGCCACGCTGGACTACCGGCCCTCCAGCACCGCGCGGGCGCTCTCGCTGCAGCAATCCGGCG
>JBEANV010000409.1:0-3115 GCA_041165285.1 Pseudomonadota bacterium
CCGGACAGCGCCGACGCGGTGCGCCAGTTGCCGCCACTGGTGGCCTTCAGTCCCGAGATGCGCGCGGCGAGCAGCGCGCTCAAGCGCTTCCTGCTGCAGCAGCTCTACCGCCACCCGCAGGTGATGGACACCACCGATCGGGTGCAGCATGTCGTGCGCGAACTGTTTGCCCTCTACATCGACCGACCGCAGGAGATGCCGGCCGACTATGCCGCGTCCCCCTTGCCGCACCGGGCGGTGTCCGACTACATCGCCGGCATGACCGACCGCTTCGCCATCCGCGAGCACGAGCGGCTCACGGGGCGGCGGCTGTTCGATCAGCCTTCTGTGGGCAGGAAGCCCTCGATCGACAGATAACGCTCGCCGGTGTCGTAGTTGAAGCCGAGCACGCGGGCGCCGGCGGGCAGTTCAGGCAGCTTCTGCGCGATGGCCGCCAGCGTCGCGCCACTGGAAATGCCCACCAGCAGGCCCTCCTCGCGGGCGCTGCGGCGCGCCATCTCGCGGGCGGCTTCGGCCTCCACCTGGACCACGCCGTCGAGCAGCGCGGTGTGCAGGTTCTTCGGAATGAAGCCGGCGCCGATGCCCTGGATCGGGTGCGGTGCGGGCGAGCCACCGCTGATGACCGGGGAGGCGGTCGGCTCGACGGCGTAGACCTTCAGGTTCGGCCAGCGGGCCTTCAGCACCTGCGCGCAGCCGGTCAGGTGGCCGCCGGTGCCCACGCCGGTGATCAGCGCGTCCAGCCCGTCGGGAAAGTCGGCGAAGATTTCCTCGGCCGTCGTGCGCACGTGGACTGCGATGTTGGCCGGATTCTCGAACTGCTGCGGCATCCAGGCGCCCGGCGTCGCGGCGACCAGTTCCTCCGCCTTCGCGATCGCGCCCTTCATGCCCTTCTCGCGCGGCGTCAGCACGAACTTGGCGCCATAGGCCAGCATCAGGCGGCGGCGCTCGATGCTCATGCTCTCGGGCATCACCAGCACCAGCGGATAGCCCTTGACGGCGGCCACCATGGCCAGCCCGACACCGGTGTTGCCGGAGGTCGGCTCGACGATGGTGCCGCCGGGCTGCAGGGCGCCGCTGGCCTCTGCGTCCTCGATCATGGCCAGCGCGATGCGGTCCTTGATCGATCCGCCGGGATTGCTGCGCTCGGACTTGATCCAGACCTCGGCACCTGGGCCGAACAGGCGGTTGACGCGGATGTGCGGGGTGTTGCCGATCGTGGCGAGAACGTTGGCGGCTTTCATGGGCGATGGGCTCCAGGTGGTACCAAAACAAGCAAGTCGACGGAGAATGTGCATTCTGAACCATCGACAGCGCAGCCGTCCGGCGCTGACAATCCCCACCGCGCCCGCTCATCGCCTTTGCAATTTTCGACCATGGCCCGACTGCCTCGCCTTGCCATTGCCGGTCTGACCCACCATGTGATCCAGCGCGGACACAACCGCCAGGCGGTCTTCCTCGATGACCATGACCGCAGCACCTACCTGACGGCGCTCCGCGAGGCGGCGGCGCTGCAGCGTGTGGCCGTGCATGCCTATGTGCTGATGGACGACCACGTCCACCTGCTCGTCACGCCACCCACCGCGGCGGCGCTGAGCAAGATGCTGCAGGCCCTTGGCCGGCGCTACGTGAGCGCGTTCAACCGCCGCCACGGGCGTGTCGGCACCCTGTGGGACGGGCGCTTTCGAGCGACCGTGCTGGAGAGCGGGCCGCACGTGCTGACCTGCATGCGCTACATCGAACAGAACCCGCAGCGCCTGATCCCGCCGACCGCTGCAACCGACTATCCCTGGTCGAGCGCGGCGCACCATCTGGGCCGGCGACGCGATCCGCTGTTGACCGGTCACGCACTCTACTGGGCGCTGGGCAACACGCCATTCGAGCGTGAACTCGCCTGGCATGGCCTGCTCGACGAAGGGCTCGGCAGCGCCGAGGTGCAGGCGCACACCGACAGCGCGATCAAGGGCTGGGCGCTGGGATCTGGTGCGTTTCTTGCATGTTTGGGCGCCACCATGGCGCGTCCGATGGCGCCGCGTCCCCGCGGTCGTCCGCCGCGTGCGTCTTGAATCTGTCCCCATTAAAGCGTCGTGATTTTGCTGCGCACCGTTTAATCGAGCCTGACCCTATTTTGTTTTGCTTGAGGGCTTCGCTGCGGTGCAGTAAATTTGCACGGTTTTCCATCGCCATACGCAGGAGTGCGCCATGAACCAGGCTGCCTCGGGACATCCGTCCCCCGAAGAGATCCAAGCCCTCGCCGCCGGCGGGTTGTATGACCCGGCCAACGAACATGACGCCTGCGGCGTCGGTTTCGTCGCGCACATCAAGGGCCAGAAGGCGCACTCCATCGTCGAGCAGGGCCTGAAGATCCTCGAAAACCTCGACCACCGTGGCGCCGTCGGTGCCGACGCACTGATGGGCGACGGTGCTGGCATCCTGATCCAGATCCCCGACGAGTTCTTCCGCGCCGAGATGGCCGCGCAGGGTGTCAAGCTGCCGCCGCTGGGCGAGTACGGCGTCGGCATGATCTTCCTGCCGAAGGAGCACGCCTCGCGTCTGGCCTGCGAGCAGGAGGTCGAGCGCGCCATCAAGGCGGAGGGCCAGGTGCTGCTGGGCTGGCGCGACGTGCCGGTCGATGCTGCGATGCCCATGTCGCCGACCGTGCGCAAGACCGAGCCGATCATCCGCCAGGTCTTCATCGGCCGCGGCGCCGACGTGATCGTGCCGGACGCGCTGGAGCGCAAGCTGTATGTGATCCGCAAGACCGCCTCGGCCGCGATCCAGCGCCTGAAGCTGACGCACAGCCGCGAGTACTACGTGCCCAGCATGTCGTGCCGCACCATCATCTACAAGGGCCTGCTGCTGGCCGATCAGGTGGGCAAGTACTACCTCGACCTGCAGAACCCCGCCTGCACCTCGGCGCTCGCGCTGGTCCACCAGCGTTTCTCGACCAACACCTTCCCCGAGTGGCCGCTGGCGCACCCGTACCGGATGGTGGCCCACAACGGCGAGATCAACACCGTCAAGGGCAACTTCAACTGGATGCGCGCCCGCCAGGGCGTCATGAAGTCGCCGGTGCTGGGCGATGACTTGGCCAAGCTGTACCCGATCAGCTTCTTCG
>JBEANV010000410.1:0-3833 GCA_041165285.1 Pseudomonadota bacterium
GGCTGCCGGTTCTTGCGGCCCTGTCCGGCGATGGAAAACCCCGCCGGCAGCCGCACCTCCCAGCCCCACGCCCGGTCGCCTTGCCAACCCGCCTTGGCCAGGAAATTGGCGGTCGAGGCCAGCGCATCCGGCACGCTGTCCATCAGGTCACGGCGGCCATCGCCGTCGAAATCCACCGCCAGCCGCTCGAAGGTGCTGGGCATGAACTGCGTGTGCCCGAAGGCGCCGGCCCACGAGCCGACCAGCCGCTCCGGCGCGATGTGGCCAGCCTGCAGGATGCGCAGCGTGGCAAACAGCTCGCCGCGGAAATACGCCTGCCTCCGCCCGAGGCACGACAGCGTGCCCAGCGCCTGCACCAGCGGGTACTTGCCGAAGGTCTGCCCGAAGTTGCTCTCCACGCCCCACACCGCCACCACGGTCGCTGGATCGACGCCGTAACGCTGCTGGACCTGCGCGAGCACGGCGGCGTGCCGGGTCAGCAGGGCGCGGCCTTGTTCGACCCGCTCCTCGTCCACCAGCCCGGCGAGGTAGTCCCAGATCGGTGTCTTGAACTCGGGTTGAACGTTCAGCTTGTCGATCACCGCCAGGTCCGCGGTCAGGCCCTGGGTGTGGTGGTCGTAGGTGTCGCCGCGCACGCCCGCGGCCAGCGCGGCAGGTTTCAGGTCGGCCAGGCAGCGGGAGTACTCGTCGGTCTGGGCGAACGAAGCGGAGCAGACCAGGGCGAGGCCCGCGGCAATGAAATGGGTAGGCAGGGTCATGGGGCGGGATGGGGGGCAGGGGCGTCGTCGTCTTCCAGTTCGATGTCGCAATCGCAGCCGACACCGGCGGCGATCATCCGCCGCGCGCCGCGTTGCAGCAAGCCGCCCAGCGGCCGCCAGCCGGCCGGCAGCGCGTCGCGCCGCCCGACCAGCACGCCGCAGAGGTAGCGCGCCTGCGTGTCGTCCCACACCAGTGCCGTGCAGGCGCCGGTCCGCCGGCCGCTCAGCAGCATGCCGATGGGGCAGGGCACGCTCAGGCAGCACACGCCGCAGCCGTTGCAGGGGGTGCCCCAGGCCGGCTTGGGCGGGGCTTCGGCGTGGATGGCAATGACGCGCCCTGCGGTGGCGAGTGGATTCATGCTGTGTCTGGCTGGGTTGCCGCACTTGCCGCGGTCATCTGCTGGTGCAGCCAGCGGTGCGCCGGGTCGATGTCATGCCGCCGGTGCCAGACCATCTGCAACTGCAATGGCGGCAGTGTCACCGGCAGCGGGCGGCACACCAGATCGTCCGCCGCCCCTGTGACCGCGAGGAAGGCGCGGGGCATCACGGTCAGCAAGTCCGTGCGTGCGACGACTCGGCCAGCGGTGAAGTACTGGTTCACCGCCAGCACCACCCGGCGGTGCAGTCCCAGACCGGCCAGCGCCTCGTCCACCTGACCGTGGGCGCGGCCGGAAAAACTGACCAGCAGGTGATCGGCTTCGCAGTAGGCATCCAGCGTCAGCACGGTCGTTTCCAGCGGATGCCCTCGGCGCATCACGCAGACGTGCTCGCTCTCATCGAGCCGCTGGTGGCGCAGCGGTGCGTTGGCGCCGAGCGTGACCTGCCGCGAAACCATCTCTGGAAAGTGTCCGATGGCCAGATCGGCTTCGCCGCGGTCGAGCAGCGGTGTCGGGTCGCGTGTGATCAGTGGCAGCACACGCAAGTCCGCCAGCGCCTGCTGTTCCTGCAGGCGCTGCACCAGCGGTGGCAGCAGCAGCGCCGAGGCCGCGTCCGCCATCGCCAGTGCGAAGGTGCGCGGCTGGTGGACGGGGTCGTAATCGGTCGGCTCGAAGACGTTGCGCAACTGCGCCAGCGCCGTGCGTACCTCGGGCCAGAGCGCCTCGGCCCGCGCCGTGGGCACCACCCCGAAGGCTGCGCGGGTGAACAGCGCCTCGCCCACGGCTTCCTTGAACCGCCGCAGCGCGTTGCTGACCGCGGGCTGCGTCATCGCCAGCCGATCGGCGGCGCGTGTCAGGTTGCGTTCGGCCATCACGGTGTCGAACACGCGCAGCAGGTTGAGGTCGAGGGTGCGGAAATTCATTCACGAATCGTATATCAATGATTCATAAAACCATCTAACAGCATATCTAGGGTTTACCCCATACTCCGCTTCACCAAGGGTTAACCCCTAAGGAGTCTGAAATGTCGATGGTTCTCGTTTCCTCTGTACGTACCTCCGCCGCCCGTTCGTTCGCGGTGTTTCTCGTTGACGCGATGGTGGATGGATGGCGTCACCTGGTGGCCCGCCTCGCGGCGGCGAACCAGCCACATGAGCCGCGCACCGCGGAAGAGCTGATCGAATGGGCCGGCGCCTACGAGGCGACCCAGCCGTCGTATGCCGCTGACCTGCGCGCTGCGGCGCTGCTGGCCCAGAAGACCGCGGGCCTTGCCCGCAACTGATCTGCCTGCCCGTTAGCGGCAGACAACAGGATGCCGTGCCTGCGGGCCCGGTGTTCGATGGCCCCCCGGTCTGTACCGGCAAGGGCCCGTCCCAAGGAGTCTGACATGTCGATGGTTTTTGTTTCCTCTGCACGTACCCCCGCCGCTCGTTCCTTTGCGGTGTTTCTGGTCGAAGTGATGGTGGATGGATGGCGCAGCCTGGTGGCGCGCCTCACGGACATTGGTCGGCCTTACGCGCCGCGTACCCCCGAAGAGCTGCTCGAATGGGCCCACAGCTACGAGGCCACCCAGCCGTCGTATGCGGCCGATCTGCGCGCTGCGGCGCTGCGCGCCCAGGAAATCGCCGGCGGCGCGAAGTACAACTGAGCTGCTCCGGCAGACAGCGCAACGCAAAAGCCGGGCGCGAAGGCCCGGCTTTCCATGGCCCTTGCGGGCCATGTTCAGGATCCGACAGGGCTCAGCAGCGCTCGAAGATCGCCGCGATGCCCTGACCGCCACCGAT
This sequence comes from Pseudomonadota bacterium, assembly GCA_041165285.1. Lineage (GTDB taxonomy): Bacteria > Pseudomonadota > Gammaproteobacteria > Burkholderiales > Burkholderiaceae_C > Sphaerotilus. The sequence continues at coordinate 2,920 of JBEANV010000410.1, forward strand.
GCACATCGTCGCCAGCGCGTAGCGACCGTTGATGCGCTGCAGCTCGTACAGCGCCTTGGTCGTGATGATCGCGCCGGTGCCGCCGATGGGGTGGCCCAGCGAGATGCCCGAGCCGTTCGGGTTGACCTTGGCCGGGTCGAGGTCGAGTTCCTTCGACACGGCGCAGGCCTGCGCCGCGAAGGCTTCGTTGGCTTCGATCACGTCCATGTCGGCGATCGACAGGCCGGCGCGCTTCAGCGCGATGCGGGTCGACGGCACCGGGCCGATGCCCATGATGGTGGGGTCGACACCGGCGTGTGCGTAGGTGACCAGGCGGGCGAGCGGCTTCAGGCCGTGGGCCTTGACCGCTTCGCCGCTGGCCAGCACGACCGCGCCTGCGCCGTCATTGATGCCCGAGGCGTTGCCGGCCGTGACCATGCCGTCCTTCTTGAAGGCCGGGCGCATCTTGCCCAGGCTTTCCATCGTGGTGTCGGCCTTCACATGCTCGTCGATGACGAACTGGACCATGCCCTTGCGGGTCTTGATCTCGATCGGCACGATCTGGCTGGCGAAGCGGCCTTCGGCGATGGCCTGCGCCGCACGGCGGTGGCTCTCGACCGTCAGTTCGTCCATCATCTGGCGCGTGATGCCGTACTTCTCGGCCACGTTCTCGGCCGTCAGGCCCATGTGGATCTTGTGGAACGGGTCATGCAGCGCGCCGACCATCAGGTCGATCACCTGCGTGTCGCCCATGCGCGCGCCCCAGCGGTTGGTCGGCAGCAGGTAGGCGCCGCGGCTCATGTTCTCGGCACCCGCGCCGATCGCCACTTCGCAGTCGCCGAGCAGGATCGCCTGCGCCGACGAGATGATGGCCTGCAGCCCCGAACCGCACAGGCGATTCACGTTGAAGGCGGGCGTTTCCTGCGAGCAGCCGG
>JBEANV010000411.1:0-6606 GCA_041165285.1 Pseudomonadota bacterium
ACACCGTCATCGACGCCCGCTCGCCGTCCGAATTCGCGCTCGACCACCTGCCCGGCGCCATCAACTGCCCCGTGCTCGACGACGACGAGCGCCGCATCGTAGGCACGCTCTACAAGCAGCAGGGCGCGTTCGAGGCCCGGCGCGTTGGCGGTGCGATGGTGGCGTCCAATCTGGCGCAATACTTGCGCGGACAGTTCCATGACAAGCCAGCCACCTGGCGCCCGCTGGTCTACTGCTGGCGCGGCGGCCTGCGCAGTGGCTCGATGGTGCAGTGGCTGCGGCTGGTCGGCTGGGATGCGCAGCAGCTGGCCGGTGGCTACAAGCGCTTCCGTGGCCACGTCATCGCGCAGATCGAGGCGATTGCGCCGCAGCTGCCGCTGCGTGTGCTCTGCGGCCCGACCGGCAGCGCCAAGACGGCGCTGCTGCACGCACTGGCGGCGCAAGGCGCGCAGGTGCTCGATCTGGAGGGACTGGCGGTCCACAAGGGCTCTGTGCTCGGCAAGGTGCCCGGTGCGGCACAGCCGTCGCAGAAGCGCTTCGAGACACAGCTGGCGATGCAACTGCAGGCGCTGGACCTGAGCCGCCCGGTTTTTGTCGAGGCGGAGAGTCGCAAGATTGGCCAGATCTCGTTGCCCACGCCCCTGCTGGAGCGATTGCGGGCGAGTCCCTGCGTCGAGATCGTCGCGTCGCCGGAGGTGCGGCTGGCCTACCTGCTGCGCGACTATGTCTATCTCGGCGATGACGGCCCGCGGCTGGCCGACACGCTCGTCCAGTTGCACGGCCTGCAGGCGAACGAGACGATCACCCGCTGGCAGGCCTGGGCCCTGGCCGGGGAGCTGCGCCCGCTGTTCGCCGAACTGATGTCGCTGCACTACGACCCGCTCTACACGCGCTCGCAGAACGGCAACTACCAGCGCCTGCGGAGCGCCGCGCAGGTGAACGCGGCTTCGCTGGACGAAGCCGCGCTGGTGGCGCTGGCGACCGAGATCGCCCAGTGCGAACTCAGTTCGATTCCTTGACCATCCGGCCGCTGGCCTGCTGGATCGGGCGGGCGTTCATCGGGTAGAGCCGGGTGAACACCGCGAGCTGGTCGGCCGAGAGCTGCGCCGGTTGCTTCAGCACCAGCCACAGCACACCCTCGCTGCAAGGCGGCGTTGTCAGCGAGCCCATGTAGGTGTAGTAGCGGCGGTCCTCCGGCAGCAGCAGGTTCATGTCGATCGGCACCGGTGACTGCAGCTCCTCGTTCTTCTCCAGCGGCATGCTGTTCCAGACGAGCTGCACCATCGGATGCTGCTTGCCCTGGTCCATCAGCACGGCGACCACCGCGAGACGGCCCTCGGGATCCTTGTGGACCAGGTGGGCGACCATGTCGAACTGCTTGCCGTTGATGCGCTCTTCCGACGGGCGGTGGAAGTGGAACTGCACCAGGTCGTAGCGGCGGCCAGCGACTTCGATGCTGTTGCCGTAGCCGAGATTGGCCTGCACGGTGTGGCCGTTGTCCAGCACGTTGAAGCCGGTCGCGCGGTAGTTGAACTTGATCGGCTCCAGCTCGACCTTGATGCCGCCACGGATGTCGATCGGGCTCTGGCGCTTGCCGCTGGAGCAGGTCGAGAAGTCGGCCTTCAGCTTGCCCCACTCGGCCGGGCCGCCTTCGCCGCCATAGGACCAGTGGGCGACGTGGGCGGCATGGGCAGCGGCCTCCACCGTGGGAGCGCCGTGGCCATCGGGCGCGTGTCCCGGCGCAGCTGCTGCCGGGCTGACGATGCCCATCGTCACCGAGGGGGCGGCGCCGTGTGCGGCCGCGGCATGCGCGCCGCCATGGCCACCGGCCGGGCGGGGCTTCTGGGCTTGAGCCTGCGCGGCGCGCACGCGGGCGATCCGCTCCTGCAGCCGGCGCGCCAGTTCGTCCGAGGGCAGGGCGGCCGCCGCTGCAGGCGCGGCTGCCGCCGCTGGGGCTGCGGCGTGGGCGGCAGGCTCCGCCGCAGGAGGCAGTTTGGCTGCAGCGGGCTTGGCCGGTGCAGCGGGTGCCGCGTGACCGTCGCTGGCGGCAGCCCACGGGCTGAGCAGCAGTGCTGACACCAGGGCGGCGAGTTTCAGGGGATGCGGGTGGGGACGGCGGACCATGGGCTTCTCCGGCAGGGTGGTTGGCGTGGTTTTCGACGCCTGCCCTGCCGACTTGAATTTGCCCGCAGTCGTGTGGACCGGGCCGGTCAGCCGACCACCTCGGGCCAGTTCGTGTGGAACCACTGACCTGCGGGCTTGTCGGTGCGCTCGTAGGTGTGCGCGCCGAAGAAGTCACGCTGCGCCTGCAGCAGGTTCGCCGGCAGCCGGGCGGTGCGCAGACTGTCGTAGTAGCCGAGCGAGGCGCTCATCGCCGGCACGGGAATGCCTTGTGTCACCGCGTGCGCCACCACCTCGCGCCACGCCTGCTGCGTGCGGTTGAGCAGGTCTGCGAAGTAGGGCGCCAGCATCAGGTGCGCCAGGTCCGGCTGCGTGCGGTAGGCGTCGGTGATGTGGTTCAGGAAACGCGCCCGGATGATGCAGCCGCCGCGCCAGATCGACGCCAGCCCGCCGAGGTCGATGTCCCAGCCCTTGCGCGCACTCATGCTGCGGACGAGGTCCAGCCCCTGCGCGTAGCTGATGACCTTGGCTGCGTAGAGCGCGTCGTGGATCTTGGCCACCAGTGCATCGCGCGCGGTGCGGTCGCCGGTCCATGCGCTGTCCGGGCCGTGCAGGATCTGGCTGGCCACCACGCGCTGTGCCTTCTGCGACGACAGCACGCGCGCTTCGACCGCGGCGTTGATCGTGCTGATCACGACCGCCTGCTCGGCGCCGTTCATGATCGTCCACTGGCCTGTGCCCTTCTGGCCAGCCTTGTCGAGGATGAGTTCGACAACGGGGCGGCCGGTCTCCGGGTCGATCTGCTCCAGCGCCTTGCCGGTGATCTGGATCAGGTAGCTCTGCAGATCACCTTCGTTCCAGCGGTTGAAGACCTCGGCGATCTCCAGCGTGGCCATGCCTGCCGACTGCATCAGGTGGTAGGCCTCGCAGATGAGCTGCATGTCGCCGTACTCGATGCCGTTGTGGATCATCTTGACGTAGTGGCCCGCACCGCCCGGCCCGATGTGGCGCACGCAGGGCTGGCCTTCGGCGACTGCGGCGATGCTCTCGAAGATCGGCTGCATCACTGCCCAGGTGGACGCAGGCCCGCCCGGCATGATCGCCGGCCCCTTGCGCGCACCTTCCTCGCCGCCCGACACGCCCGCGCCGATGAAGCGCAGGCCCAGCGGCGTCAGCCACGCGTCGCGGCGCTCGGTGTCGGTGTAGAGGCTGTTGCCGCCGTCGATGACGATGTCGTCGGCCTCCAGCAGCGCAATGAGCTGCTCGATCACCGCGTCCACCGCCGCGCCGGCCTTCACCATGATCATCACCTTGCGTGGGCGCGCCAGGCTCTGCACGAACTCGACGAGGCTGTGCGTGGCGGTCAGGCGCTTGGCTGGATGCTGGGCGATGAACTCGTCCGTGACTGTGTTGGTGCGGTTGTAGACGCTGATGTGGAAGCCGCGGCTTTCCACATTGAGCACCAGGTTCTGGCCCATCACGGCCAGACCGATGAGGCCGAAATCGTTGAGCTTGTCTGTCATCACATCACTGCGGTAGGCTAAAGGCGCACAGCGTAGCGGGCCGGACCGGGTCGGTCCAGTCTGGCTATCCAGTGCTGACCCGTCCTGACACCCACCGCAACCACTGAGGTGATCTGCCATGCCCCACACGATCCGACTCCACCGTGTCCTGCGCGCGCCGCCGGAGCGCGTCTACCGCGCCTTCCTCGACGTGGACGCCCTCGCCAAGTGGCTGCCCCCGAACGGCTTCACGGCCAAGGTGCATCACATGGACGCCCGCGTCGGTGGCACCTTCCGGATGTCGTTCACGAACTTCGGCAACGGCCACAGCCATGCGTTCGGCGGCGAATACCTGGAGCTGACACCGCACACGCGCATTCGCTACACGGATAAGTTCGATGATCCGAACCTGCCCGGTGTCATCACGGTGACGGTGGAGCTGAAACCGGTGCTCTGCGGCACCGAGCTGAACGTGGTGCAGGAGGGCATCCCGGAGATCATCCCGCCCGAGATGTGCTACCTCGGCTGGCAGGAATCGCTGGTGACGCTGGCGATGCTGGTCGAACCGGAGATTCCTGCGGGCTGAATCCGCCGCTCAACCGCACTCCGCCGCGAGCCTGCGCACCACGAGCTGACGCAGTTCCTCTTCGTCCTCGAACTTCAGGTCGTGCGTGCCCAGCCGCAGCGTCCCGCCCCCACGCAGCAGGGCGCGCTGCACCACCCCGTCGCACAGCATCACCAGTTCGGCGATGGCGTCCCGGTCTGGTGGGGAGGCCTGCTCGATCCGGCCGTACAGCGCCCGCTTGCGCAGGTTGCCAATGGAGCGCGGGAAGCGTTGCTCGACCTTCTCGCGCACGCTGTCGGCCGTGACGCTGAGGCCGAGGACCGACACGATTCGGCCGACAAAGCGGGCCGCGTCGATCTCGCGGGCCAGGATGAGCTGCTCGGCATAGGCGAGCAAGGCTTCATCGGTGCCGAAATGGCGGCTCAGGAACTCGGTGCGCAGCCTGGCGGCGAGGGCCTCGGCGTCGGGGTAGTTCTGGTGGTGCAGCAGGTGGAGGCGGAATTCGTCGCCCACACGGTGCGACAGGCGTTCGAGCCGGGTGTGGTGGCGCTGGATCTCGGGGAAGAAGCCGGCAGCGATCTGCCAGCGCTCGGCCAGTGGGTCGGCGCCGTCACCGTGGTGTGGCGGTGTGGGCGGAGTTTCGCCGGCCAGCGTGCTGTCGTAGGCGTGCCGGCGCACGGGGTCGGACAGCACGTCATGCGCGGCGTTGATGCGCTGGATCCGGTCGATCGCGTCCGGGGCCGGGTTGCGGTCGGGGTGGTACAGCGAGGCCATCGCCCGGTACGCGGCCTTGACGACGGCGGCCTCGGCGTGGCGTGCAAGGCCCAGGGTCTGGTAGTGGTCGGGCGCGGCGGGCGGTGCGGGTGGGGGCGGGTTGGACATGGGCCGGGCATGGTAGCGAGTTGTCCAGCCGATTGGCTTCATCCCCGCTTGAGTGGGTGGGCGGGTGGGGGTGGCGCGGCTACACCGGTGGCAGTGTTTCAGTTTCGAAGCCGACGAGGTTGCGGGCGGCCCGGCCGAACTCCACGCCGATCAGGTGGACGGGCTCACCTCGGCCGCGGTACTTGTCGGCGTAGCCCAGCGCCCGGATCTGCTGCAGCGCCTCGCCCTTGGCCGCCTGCTCGACCACCTTGAACTCGAAGACGAACACCTGCGCCGCGAACAGCACCGCCATGTCGATGCGGCCGTGGTTGGTCGTGTCCTCGACGCGGATGTCGAGGCCGAGGGCGGCGAAGTAGCTGTAGAAGACGCTGGCGTAATGGCCCTCGAAGCCGGCGAGCGGGTTGTTGCGGTACCAGTCATGCGGGATGCTGGCGAAGAGCGAGTGGAACAGCGGCTCCAGCCCTGGCAGGTCGGTACTCCTGAGCAAGTCGATCAGGCGCAGCCGTGACGGAAACGACGACTGTTCCGGCACCCCATAGCCTTCGAGCAGGGCGGCGTTCAGGCTGGTCTCGACCTCGCGGTTCGGGTAGCCGAGCGTGTAGACCCACTGGCCGGTCAGGGGCTCGCGGACATCGTGGATGGTGAGGTAGCCGGTCTGGAACAGCAGCGCCTCCGGTGTGATCCGCTCCACGTCGAAGCTCGACAGCAGGGTCATGCTGCTCTGCAGGCGCCGCAGGTCCGGGCTGAACCACTGCCGATCGGCCAGGAGCTTGACGAGGAAAGTGGGCGTGCCGGTCTCGAACCACCAGGGGCGGAACTCGCGGTTCTGGAACAGCAGGAGCAGGTCGAAGGGGTTGTAGACCGAGGTGCCGAGCCAGTTGTAGCCGTTGTACCAGCGGCGGATCTCGTCGCGGTCCAGCCCCGGCAGTTCAGGGGCGAAGACGGTGTCCACGTCCGCGTCGGTGTAGCCGCACAGGGCGCTGAAGCGGCGGTCGAGGGTGATGTCCTGCAGGTGGTTCAGGCCGGAGAAGATGCTCACCTTGCTGAACTTGGACACGCCCGTCAGGAAGACGAACTGCAGGTCTGCGTCCGCGGCCTTGAGCACCGAGTAGAAGCTGCGCAATCCGTCGCGCATGGCGGTGGCGACCTCGCGATCCCCGAGGTTGTCGAGGATGGGCTTGTCGTACTCGTCGATGAGCACCACCGTGCGCTGACCCGCGAGCCGGGCTGCCTCGCGGATGAGTTCGCCGAAGCGGCCGCTGATGGACGCGTGGCGGAAGACGATGCCCAGGCGCAGGGCGTGGTCATCGAGCAGTTCAAGCAGGTGCTGGTCGAGTTCGGCGCGGGTGCGAACCTCGCCCGCGCCGAAGTCGATGCGGATGACCGGGTGGCGTTTGGACCAGTCCCAGCGCGTCTCGGCAGCGAGTCCGTCGAACAGCGTGCGGTTGCCCTCGAACAGTTCCTTGAAGGTGTCCACCAGCAGGCTCTTGCCGAAGCGGCGCGGGCGACTCAGGAAGAACGCCTTGCCTGCCGACT
>JBEANV010000412.1:0-4582 GCA_041165285.1 Pseudomonadota bacterium
CACCCGTGACGCGCTGGCACAGGCCGCCAGCAGCCCGGCTGCACGACCCGGCAAGCTCGCGGCCCTGCCCGGCGCCCGCAGCGCAGTGCCCGGCGCGATGACGATGGACAAGCCCACCGCCTACGCCGACGCATCCACCTACAACAACTACTACGAGTTCGGCACCGACAAGGCCGACCCTGCCCGCAATGCCGGCAAGCTCCAGACCCGTCCGTGGACCGTGGCGATCGAGGGCGAGGTGAAGAAACCCGGCGTGCTCGATCTGGAGTCGCTGCTCAAGCTCGCGCCGATGGAGGAGCGGCTCTACCGCCTGCGCTGCGTCGAGGGCTGGTCGATGGTGATCCCGTGGGTGGGTTTCTCGCTGGCGGAACTCATCCGCAAGGTCGAGCCGACGGGCAACGCCAAGTACGTCGAGTTCGTGACGCTGGCCGATCCGAAGCAGATGCCGATGGTCGGCTCGCGCGTGCTTGACTGGCCGTATGTCGAAGGGCTGCGCATGGACGAGGCGATGCACCCGCTGGCGATGCTCGCGTTCGGCATGTACGGCGAGGTGCTGCCGAACCAGAACGGCGCGCCGGTGCGGCTCGTGGTGCCGTGGAAGTACGGCTTCAAGAGCGCGAAGTCGATCGTCAAGATCCGCTTCACCGACAAGCAGCCCGGCACCGCCTGGAACAAGGCGGCGCAGCAGGAATACGGCTTCTTCTCGAACGTCAACCCCGAGGTGGACCACCCGCGCTGGAGCCAGGCCGCCGAGCGCCGCATTGGCGAGGACGGCCTGTTCGCCAAGAAGCGCCCGACGCTGATGTTCAACGGCTACGGTGCGCAGGTCGCGTCGCTTTACGCCGGCATGGACCTGCGCAAGTTCTTCTGACCTCCCTCTGACCGGACCGCGCCATGAACCGAGCTGCTGTGAACCGGGTGCTGCTGCACCCGGCAGCCAAACCCTTGCTGTGGCTGTTGTGCCTGGTGCCGCTGGCTGGCTGGATCTGGGGTGGTTTCCACAACGGACTGGGTGCCAATCCCGCTGAAACCATCTTGCGCGGCACCGGGTCGTGGACGCTGCGCTTCCTGTGCGTCGTGCTGGCGGTGACGCCGCTGCGCCAGTGGACCGGCCTGAACGCGCTGGCCCGCTGGCGCCGCATGCTGGGCCTGTACGTGTTCTTCTACAGCGTGCTGCATTTTCTGGCCTACGCCTGGCTCGACATGGGCTTCGACCCGGCTGCGGTCGTGAAGGATCTGGCCAAGCGGCCGTTCGCGCTGGTGGGTTTCCTTGCCTTCGTGCTGCTGATCCCGCTGGCGGCGACCTCGTTCAACCGTGCCATCAAGGCGATGGGAGCGGCGCGCTGGCAGCGCCTGCACCGGCTGGTCTATGCCATCGCTGCGCTCGGCCTGCTGCACTTCTTCTGGATGCGGGCGTCGAAACACCGCTATGGCGAGGTGCTGGTCTATGCCGTCGTCATCGGCGTGCTGCTCGGTGTGCGGGCTTGGCGCCGCTTCAGAACGGTCCGTGCGGTCAGTGCGGTCAGGCCCGCCATCACCGCCTCGCAGCAACCCCACGCAACAGGGTGAGGAAATCGCTGGAATACCCTTGAGCAAGGGATTGAGTTCGCACAAAAACACCCGTGAGCGTGACAAAGTTGGCAAAATCGTTGACATGTGATTTTTGCCCACTTACGATCAATGCAAACGTAACAGTGTGTTAAGGAGGCGAACGTGGCAAGCGTCGCAGACGTGAACGGGATGGCTGGACAGGGTGACGACCACGCCCCAGCGGAATGGTCGTCACTGGAAGGTCAGCCACCCTGGGATCTGATCGCGCTGCTGGCGCTGGCGTTCATCGTTTTTGGCTGGATGGCCTTGGCGGTGTCCTACAACCCCAGCCACGGCGCGCAGTTCGCCTTCGAACGGTTCCACACGGTGGCGCTGCACCAGTTCCAGACCCTGCCCTGGGACCGTTTCCTCCACGAGATGCACACGACCTACGGGCCGGCGTTCTACGCGCTGGTGGGCAGCCTGCACCTGCCGACCGAAGGTGTGCGGGCCGTCGGTCTGGTGATGCACCTGCTGTCGACGCTGTTGCTGCTGCAGGTTGCATTGCGCATCGGGGCGCCCTGGCAACGGGCTGCGCTGCTGTCAGCGGCGTTTTTTGCCTCGCCCTTCCAGTTCGGGCCGGCGCTGTGGGGCCACCCGGACGCGCTGGCGACGCTGCTCATGATGCTTGGTCTGGGCGCCACGATGCTGGCGGGTCGCGGCGCACACCGCTCGGTCTCGATCGGCCTGCTGCCCGTGACGGTGCTGGTGCATCAAGCCGGTGCGGCCGTGGTCGCTGCATCCTGTCTGGACGATTTGCGTCTGAAGCACTACGCCGACATGGCACTCAAGCTGCTGGTCACCTCGGCCATGCTCTACCTGCTCTACCGCGTCTGGGACGGCTTCACGCCACCCTCGCTCCAGCGGGCCGCGCAGATCAACACACGCGCCTTCCTGATGGCGTTCACGCTGCTGGCGCTTGGCCTGCACGCCTGGGACCGGCTCAACACCCGCACCCGCGCTGTCGTGCTGCTGGGGCGGTTCGCGTTGCTGTGGCCGCTGTTCACAGCGGTCTATGCGGTGTCGGCGCCGTTCTCGGGCGGCGGGTTCATCTTCTCGCGGCTCGACGTGCTGGAGGGCGGCCTGCTGCCCGTGAACCTCACCAGCCCGGCGCTGATGGCGGCGGTGGTGGCGTGGAGCTGGACCTCGCTGGTCGGCTACCGGCTCTCCACCGCGCAGATCACGCTGTGCGCGGCCGTGCTGGCCACCGGGCAGGCGCTTTACCTGAAGGACATTGACTTCTACTTCTGGCCGCTGCTGCTGATGCGGCTGGTGCGCTGGGGCGCGCAGCGTCCGAACATGCGCGACGCGCTGATGCGCAGCGCCGTGGTCTGGACGCTGGTCAGCCTGACGCTGGCGACGCTGTCGTACAGCCAGTTTTGAGGCATCCCCCGACGTGCGGATTGCACGTCCACTGCGCTGCACCTCTGCCTCTCCCTGAGGCGCGGGGTACCCCGGGTTTCCTGTCATTCGTAACCTGTCCGGCATGACGGTTGGCCTGGCGCCGGCCGCGTGACCAAAGACAGGGAGGCCACCATGATTTCCAGGGAACATGCCCACAGCGATCGATCGGACACGGGGAGCGAACCCCGCGGCGAAGGCTGGCCACAACGGCTGGAACGCGCCAGGCAGGAGCGCAACCACCGCGAGATGGCCAGGCTGCTGCTGGACGCCGCCGACACCGCGATGGCGGATGACCCGGACGACGAATCGCTGGAGCGGTCGCAATGGCTGCTGGAGCGCACACAGCGCTCGCTCGATGCCTGCGGCCCACATCCGGAATGCCTGACGCTGCTGTGCGAGCTGATGGAGTGCCAGTGCCTGCTGTCGCAAGGCTGGCATCGGCTTGGCCACCCGGGTCAGCACCATGCCGCACGCGAACGGGTCCGTGATCTGGCCTTCGAGGTGGCCCGGCGGGGCGAGCGCAGCGAAGACCTTGGCTTGCGCGTGTCGGTGATCCTGCGCGCCGCCGAGGCGCTGGATGCGCTGAGCGACCTGGGTGACGCCCACGCGCTGCGGGCGCGGGCGTTTCACAGGTTGGGTGCGGCCAGCCTGCGCGAAACCTCGTCACGCTTGACCGAGGCGGCCTCGTCGCCTTGCTGCGCGGCCAGGTCGTACCAGTAACGCGCCAGCCGCAGGTCCGGCGCCGTGCCCAGGCCGGTTTCATACATCGAGCCGAGCAGGTACTGCGCCCCGACATCGCCGCCTTGCCCGGCGATCCGGTACCAGTGCAGCGCCCGAACCTCGTCCCGCGGCACGCCTCGACCGAGGTAGTGACCGGTGGCGATCGCCACCTGCGCATCGACGCTGCCCGCTTCGGCCGCCTGCAGATACCAGGCCATCGCCTTCGGCAGGTCGATCGGCGCGTGCCGCCCGGACTCGTGGAACTCGGCCAGCGCCACCTGCGAGGTGACAAAGCCTGCAGCGGCAGCGGTCTCCAGATGGCGCCGCGCCGTGGCGATGCGGGCGCCGGGCAGTTCGTGGTTCAGGTGCATCACGGCCAGGTTGTGGTGTGCCGCGGGCACGCCGGCCCGTGCCAGCCGCTCGAAGGCCGCCCGCGCCTGCAGGAAACGGCCTTGCTCGTGGTCCTCCAGTGCCCGCTCAAGCTGCTGTTGCTGGACCGGCGTGGCCGCCAGTGCAAGCGCCGGCCCCAACAAGGCGAGCAGCAGGCAGCCGAGCAGCGTGACCCGCCGCAGGGCAGGACGGGAAACCGGTGTGGACAAGGACATGGGAGGCACTCCGTGGACGGTGTGTTGACGGTAGCGCAGCCCGATCGACCTGTCAGCCGGGCCGGTCAAGACCCCAGGACCGTCACGTCGAACACCCGTTCGACCACCCAGGCCAGCGCGATCAGCGCCACCGCCGATGAACCGCCGACCAGCACGCCGCGCTGGTAGAAGCGCGTGCTGCGTGCCCACCAGGCCAGCGGCAGGAACAGCGCCACCAGCGACAACTGCCCCAGCTCCACCCCGAGGTTGAAGCCCAGCAGCGA
>JBEANV010000413.1:0-3564 GCA_041165285.1 Pseudomonadota bacterium
CACCGCATGCCCGATGACATGTTCCGCTACGCCGAGTCGGCGCGCGGACGTGGTCTGCAGGCCATCATCGCCGGCGCCGGTGGCGCGGCCCACCTGCCGGGCATGCTCGCGGCCAAGACGCCAGTGCCCGTGCTCGGCGTGCCGGTGGCCAGCAAGCACCTGCAGGGCGTGGATTCGCTGCATTCGATCGTGCAGATGCCCAAGGGCGTGCCGGTGGCGACCTTTGCCATCGGCGTGGCGGGCGCGGCCAACGCGGCGCTGTTCGCCGTCGCGCTGCTGGCCAACCACGACGAGCGGCTGCGCGAGGCGCTCGACGCCTTCCGCAGCCGCCAGACCGAAGTGGCCCGGGCGATGACGCTCGGCCCGCTGGACAGCCAAGGCTGAAGCGCATGGCCCTGAATGGACGGTTTCCCCGACTGTTGCCCGGCGACCGCAGCGCCGCCGACCCGACCCGCGCCGTGACGCTGGGCGTCATGGGTGGTGGCCAGCTCGGCCGCATGTTCGTCCACGCCGCGCAGCAGCTCGGCTTCCGCACCGCGGTGCTGGAGCCGGACGCCACCAGCCCCGCCGGCACGGTGGCCCATGTGCACGTGAACGCGGGCTACCTCGACGCCGCCGGCCTGCAGCGCCTGGCCGACGAAGCCGACGCGATCACCACCGAATTCGAGAACGTGCCCGCCGACGCGCTGCGCCAGCTGGCCGCGCGCCGGCCGGTGGCCCCGTCGGGCGACGCGGTGGCGGTGTGCCAGGACCGTGCAGCCGAGAAGGCGCATTTCACCGACTGCGGCGTGCCGGTGGCGCCGTACGCGGTGATCGACAGCGCCGCCGCATTGGCCGCGGTAGACGACGACCTGCTGCCCGGCATCCTGAAGACTGCCCGCATGGGCTACGACGGCAAGGGCCAGATCCGCGTGGCGGACCGCACCGAGCTGGCCGCTGGCTGGGCGGAACTCGGTGGCGCGGTCTGCGTGCTGGAAAAACGCCTGCCGCTGGCGTTCGAGGTCAGCGTGCTGATCGCCCGTGGTGGTGACGGGCGCGTGGTGGCTTTCCCGCTGCAGCAGAACCTGCACCGCGACGGCATTCTGGCCGTCACCACCGTGCCCGCCCCGGCCGGCACGCCCGCACTCGAAGCCGAGGCCATCGGCTGCGCGGCGCGCATCGCGGCGGACCTGGGCTACGTCGGCGTGCTGTGCATCGAGTTCTTCATCCTCGACGATGGTTCGCTCGTTGCCAACGAGATGGCGCCACGCCCGCACAACTCCGGCCACCACACGATCGACTCCTGCGACGTGTCGCAGTTCGACCTGCAGGTGCGCGCGATGGCCGGGCTGCCGCTGGTCAAGCCGCGACTGCACTCGCCGACCGTGATGCTCAACCTGCTGGGCGACCTGTGGTTCGACGCGCAAGGCGCCGAACGGATGCCGGACTGGGCGGCCGTGCTGGCGCTGCCGGGGGCGCATCTGCACCTCTACGGCAAGGAATCCGCCCGCCCTGGCCGCAAGATGGGCCACCTGACGCTCACGGCGGCCACCCCGGCGGCGGCGCGAGACGTGGCGCTGCAGGCCGCGGCGCTGCTGGGCCTGCCGGCGTTCTGAAAGGCAATGGCATGGCACGGCTGATCGACGCGACCACCGCCGCGCACCTCGCCGCGGCACTGCCCGACGCGGTGGCGCGGCTGGCGGCTGGCGAACTGGTGGCGTTTCCGACCGAGACGGTCTACGGCCTGGGGGCGCGTGCGGATCAAGCCGGGGCGGTGGCGAAGATCTTCACCGCCAAGGGCCGCCCGAGCGACCACCCGCTGATCGTGCATGTGGCCGATGTGGCGGGCGCGTCCGCGTTTGCGGCGGAGCTGCCGCCGGTCGCGCAGCGGCTGATGGCCGCGTTTTGGCCGGGGCCGCTGACGGTGATCGTGCCGCGCCGTGCCGGCATCGGCGCCGAGGCCGCGGGTGGGCAGGACACGGTCGGCCTGCGCTGCCCGGACCACCCGGTCGCACTCGCGCTGCTGCGCGCGGCGGCCGATGCGGGCGTGCCTGGCGTGGCGGCACCGAGCGCCAACCGTTTTGGCCGCGTCAGCCCGACCCGGGCCGCGCACGTCGCCAGCGAATTCGAGGCCGAGCCGGACCTGCAGGTGCTGGATGGCGGCGACTGCGCGGTCGGCATCGAGTCCGCGATCGTCGATTGCAGCCGCGGGCACCCGGTGCTGCTGCGGCCGGGTCGGCTGACGGTGGCAGAGATCGAGGCGGCGGCGGGTGAGCCGCTGCGCGCCCGTGACGCCACCGCGCCGCGCGCCTCCGGCACGCTGGAGGCGCACTACGCGCCGCAGGCCAAGGTGCGCCTGATGACCGCGGTGCAACTGGATGCGGCCTTGACCGTCTGGGCGGCGACCGGCAACAAGCCTTCATCCGCGGCACCGACGCTGGCGGTATATTCCCGCAGCCGCCGGCCGGCGCTGGCGGGCGTGGTGCTGCGGCGCATGCCGGACGACGCGGCGGCCGTGGCGCACGAACTGTTTGCGGTGCTGCGGATGCTGGATGCGACCCGCGCGCCCTTGATCTGGGTGGAAACACCACCGACCGAGCCTGCATGGGATGGTGTGCGCGACCGGCTGCAACGTGCTGCAGCGGCCTGAGCCCGAGTCCGAACCGGACCAACTGGAGTTTGCATGAGTGTCCTGAAGTCTCTCCTCGCCCCGGCGCTGCTCGCCGCACTGCTGGCTGGTCTGGCAGGTTGTGGCGGTTCCTCGTCGCGTGTCGAGGCCTACGTGCCGACCCGGCTGGTGGCCTTCGGTGACGAGCTGAGTCTGGTCAACCCCAACGGCAGCAAGTACACCGTCAACGCGCTCAAGGCCGACGGCGTGACGCTCGACTGCGTCGCCTACCCGGTCTGGCCGCAGGTCGTCGCCGATGGCTACGGCATGCTCTTTCCGGAATGCAACCCGAACGCCGTGGCCACCACGGTCGCGGTGATGAAGGCCAGCGTCGGCGCCAAGGTGGCCGACGTCGCCGCGGCTGTCGCGGCCTTTCAGGCAACGTCCGTGTTCACGCCGCAGACACTGGTGACGGTCATGGCCGGCCAGTACGACATCCTGGCGGCCTACACGGCCTACAACGCCGGCACGCTCACCCGCGCCCAAGCCAAGACGCAGGTCACCGCGGTCGGCAAGACACTCGGCGCGCTGGTCAACAGCATGGCCAACCAGGGCTCCGGCGCCCGGGTGCTGTATTCCACGCCGCCGAACCTCGGCTATTCACCCTACGCCACCGCCGAAGTCACCCGCACCGGCGACACCGACCGCGCGACGCTGCTGAAAGAGCTGACGATCGACTTCACCGAAGGGCTGCGCCTGGAGGTGACCAACGATGGCCGCTACGACGGGCTGATCACGGCGGACGAGCTGACCATCAGCATGACCGACCCGACCAAGCTGCTCGCCTATGCGCTGACCAACACCGCCGACGTGGCCTGCACGACCGCACTGCCGGCCTGCACGACCGCAACCCTGGTCAGCGGTGCTGCCGGTGTCGGAACCGCCTACCTGTGGGCCGATGCGCAGCACCCGGGTGT